>CBDUUA010000044.1:0-10340 GCA_965370135.1 uncultured Cellvibrionales bacterium | reverse complement strand
CTCTGCCTCAATGACGAGGCGCGTATTCTAGTCAGTTACACAGACTTGTCAACGATTAAATTACTTTTGATCCGGTAAAACTTAAACGGGGGGCAAAGACTGCATCACCGGCCCCCAACAAATGAACTGATAGAGCCTCAGCCCCGTTTCAGGCGGAAGCCAACTCGAACAGATGGTAGTTTTTCTTGCCCAGCTTGACCAGGAAAAAGCGCCCATAGAGAGCTTTCGAGCGCGCAAAGCAGGCCGGCAACCGCATATTGTCCTCTGGCGCCAGCACCTCACCATTAACCAGCACGGCAGCGCGCCCGAGAGCATCCTTTACCTGCTTACCTGCCGCCACCATACCACTGTCTGCCAGCAAACCGGTAAGGGGTCTGCCCTCCAGCTGATCCTCCGCGATGACCGTACAGGGCAGCCCATCGAGGCGAATTTGCTCCAGATCGTTCTCCGACAGACCTTTGAGGTCGCCGCTAAAAAGTGCGCGGGTGATTCTCCTCGCTGCCAATAGCCCCTCCTCACCATGAACCAGCCTACAAACCTCCTCAGCCAACAGGGCCTGCCCCTGAGGCTTGCCCTGCCGCTGCCGATCCTCAGCTTCAAACTCGTCGATAGTATCCAGGGTCAGAAAGGTAAAATATTTCAGGAATCGATAAACATCGGCATCTGCGGTCGCCAACCAGAATTGATAAAAAGCATAGGGCGAGGTTCGCCGGGGATCCAGCCATATAGTGCCCGACTCCGTTTTGCCGAATTTGCTGCCGTTGGCCTTGGTGACCAGTGGCAAGGTCAGGCCATAGACCTGCTCACCATTCATGCGCCGAGTCAGCTCGGTACCGCCAGTAATATTGCCCCATTGGTCAGAGCCACCAATCTGCAGGCTACAGCCATATCGCTTGTTCAACTCAGCAAAGTCGTAGGATTGCAGGATGATGTAGGTGAATTCGGTAAAGGATATTCCTTCGCCGTCTCGCTCTATGCGCTGTCTTACTGCATCCTTTTTGATCATCTGGTTGACTGGAAAGTGCTTGCCTACGTCCCGCAAGAAATCCAATACATGCATGCCGCCCACCCAATCCAGGTTGTTGACAACCATTGCCGAGTTGGCGCCGCAGCCAAAGTCAATAAAGCGACTCACCTGCGCCTCTAATTTAGCGACCCAGTTGGACACCACCTCGGGCGTGTTGAGCCTACGCTCTTCGGCCTTAAAACTGGGGTCACCGATCAGCCCGGTCGCCCCTCCCACCAAAGCTATCGGCTTATGGCCCGCTAGCTGAAAACGCCTCAGAGCCAATAAGGGCACCAGGCTGCCAATGTGAAGACTATCTGCTGTGGGGTCGAATCCACAGTAGACAGACCGACTACCATTATTGAGATGCTCGACTAAATCCTGCTCCGCTGTCATCTGGGCAAGCAGTTCACGCCGAGTAAGTTCCTCAAGCAAGGGATTGTCTGCTACCGCCATCTCAGTGCACCTCCATCGTTTTATTGCGGGCTTAAGACCATGCTAAATTGGCGCGAACATACACCATCAATCTAGAATTACAAGGGCCTTCACTCGAAAAGCAGACATGGAAAAACTCTTCCATTCAGCATTTAGTGTTATACTTTAAGTAGTGCCCGTAACTTTAGATCAATAATATATTTCTATGGCCAACCGAAACGCTACAGCCACACCTAAAAAAAGGCGCCACCCCAGGAATTTCCCTAAACGTCACCTGGCCCTGGCCGCCTCACTCAGTGTTGCACTGGGTGTTATTATGGTTTCTGTAAGCAGTCAGGATGCCGTAGCAAAGCGCCGTTCCATAGCCCTCGAGTTGCCCATGGCAACTGATAGTGACGTGGTTCGCGTTCTTGGTACTGGCAGCACCGGTAATACTGACAGTGCTGATAGTGCTGAGCCAACAAATAGTGCTAAGCCAACAAAACTTGAGTCGCCACTACCAGGCGCTACCCCTGTTGCCGGTAAGCCCACCCCATTGCCGAATTCCAGGCCGGCATGGCAAACCGTCAAGGTGCACCGAGGCGACAGTCTCTCCAGGCTGTTCCAGAAAATTGGCCTCAATGAACGCATGCTCCAGCTGGTAATGAAAGATAATGACCTGGCCGCAGACCTCAAAAGCCTGCACCCCGGTGAAGAATTGAGCTTTCAGTTGGACAAGGGCCACTTGCTGGCGATCCGCTATCAGAAATCACCGTTCAAGAGCGTTTATATCGAGCGCGAAGGCGAGGGTTACACCAGCCACATGGTCGAGCGCACACCGCAGATCCGGCTTCGCTATAGCCAAGCCACCATCAAGGACAACCTGTTCCTTGCCGGAGACAAAGCAAAACTACCCCACAAGATCATTATGGAACTGGCCAATATTTTTGGCGGTGTGATTGATTTTGTCTACGATCCCCGCTCCGGCGATTCCTTCAATGTGCTGTACGAGGAGCTCTATCTCGATGGCGACAAAATCAAAGACGGTAGAATACTGGCAGCGAGCTTCAATAATCGCGGCACGGAATATCCGGCATTCTATTATGTCGACAGTTCCGGCAAGGGCGGCTATTACAACAAGGCAGGGGTCAGTATGCGTAAAGCGTTCCTGCGGGCTCCCGTGGATTTCACTCGCATTAGCTCCAACTTTAATCCACGACGATTACACCCCATTTTCAAGACCAAGCGCCCCCATAAGGGCATAGATTACGCCGCGGCCAGAGGCACACCTGTTTTCGCCACCGGCGATGGCCGCGTCGTGCAGGCAGGATACTCGCGAGCCAATGGTAATTTCCTGGTCATTCAACACGGCGCGGCCTTTGTCACAAAATACCTGCATCTACACAAAAAACAGGTCAAAAAGGGGCAGCGCGTCCGGCAGAGGCAAATTATCGGCCAGGTTGGTTCCACCGGCTATGCCACTGGTCCCCACCTGCACTACGAATTTCTACTAAACGGCGTGCATCGCAACCCGCGCACCATTCACAAGAAATTACCCAAGGCCAGCTCCATCGCAAAAGCAGAGTTAGCTGGCTTCAAAACCGCACTGCAGCCATTACAAGCCCAGCTTGCGGTACATCGCGGCACTCCTGGCTTGCTTGCGTCTACCAATCACAAGAAGCCCAATACCAACTAGCCCGTACAATGATGAGCCCTGACCTCTACATTGGACTGATGTCAGGCACCAGTATCGACAGCATCGATGCCGCACTGGTCGATTTATCCTCGGCAACAGCGACACTCAAAACCAGTCATAGCGAAGCCATCACCCCGTCTCTGCGGCAACAAATTATCGATCTCTGCAGCCCGGGGGCCAACGAGATCGAGCGCATGGGCGCTCTCGACCGACAGCTCGGCGTACTATTTGCCCGTGCAGTACAGCACTTGCTAGCCAAGGCCGGCCTCGATCACAGCGCGATCACCGCCGTTGGCAGCCATGGCCAGACCATTCGCCACCACCCGGCAGACCAAAATCGTAGCCCTGATAGCGCATTCAGCTGCCAAATTGGCGACCCCAATACCATTGCCGAATGCTGCAAAATCACTACTGTGGCAGATTTCCGGCGCCGGGATATCGCCGCTGGAGGTCAGGGCGCGCCCCTGGTACCCCTATTCCATCGAGCAACTTTCGCCAAAACCGGAGTCAACCGGGCGGTTATCAACATAGGCGGCATGTCCAATATCAGCCTGCTGGCCGGAGACAACAGCGTGTCGGGCTTCGACGTCGGGCCGGGCAATGTACTGCTGGACAGCTGGATCGGGCTGCACCGGGGTGAGCGCTACGACAAGCAAGGCGCCTGGGCCGCCTCCGGGGAAGTGCTGTCGACGGTACTGGCGCCAATGCTGGCACACCCCTTTTTCGCCCTGGAGCCACCTAAAAGCACCGGGCGCGAAGACTTCAACCTCGATTGGCTGCAGCGGCTGCTGACCACACTACCGCAACAGGATCCCGCTGATATTCAGGCGTGCCTGCTGGAGCTGACAGCACGCAGCATCGCCCATGCCGTTGATAACTCCGGGTTCGCGGTCGATGAGGTGTTTATCTGTGGCGGCGGCGCCTACAACACACACCTCATGAATAGGCTGGCAAAGCTGCTTCACCCTCGCAGCCTGGCCAGCACCCGGCAGCTGGGCATTGAGCCGGAATGGGTGGAGGCCAGCGCCTTTGCCTGGCTGGCAAAACAGTGTCTGCAGGAGCGCCCGGGCAGCGATGCGGGGGTCACTGGGGCAACGGGCCCCAGGGTTCTAGGCGGTATATACCATCGCTGAGCGCGGCGCCGCCAACCCTTAGTACCAAAACCGACAGCATAGAGCTAGCCAAAAGGGCTTTTCCGCAGTAGATCAGCCCTAAATCCGACAGGCTCTAGAAATAAAGGTAGTTTTCATCGCTCCGCAGGCGCTTGACCTCTGCCGGGCCATAAGGAACTGTTTCGACAAAGGGCTGCAGTTGCTCACTATCGATGTGCTGCCCCCCCATCCAGGTCTCACAAACCCTGATATCAACCACTTGAAGCGCGGATAACTTCGCCGCAAGGTCGACCAGCGTCTTGTTGTTCGCGTAACTCTGGCGCAGGAATGCCCGCCCCTCTGCTCCGTGCAACACGAATACAATAGGCTCTGCGGTGTCTAGTTGCCGGGTAGTGAACAACTGATCGGCGCGACTGAGAATACCCAACAGCTCTGCAGCGGTATGGACTTCAATACGCGCCAGGTAGTGGTTGTCATCCTCCCCTGCCGCCCGCATGACATCGGCAAAGACCGGAGAACCACTGCAACACAGCACTAGGACTACCAGCCATGCAAGCCGGATAAAAGGGAATATCTGCACCACCGACTGCCTCGCCATTAGGGGCTAGATTGGACTAGATTGGGCTAAATAGAGAAAGAAGAACCACAGCCACAGGTCGCACTGGCGTTGGGATTGGCCACCACAAAGCGCGAGCCCTCGAGACCCTCAAGGTAATCGACTTCAGCACCCACCAGATACTGGTAACTAAGCGGGTCGATCAGCAGAGCTACGCCCTGGTTCTCGACCACGGTATCATCATCTGCCTGTAACTCATCGAAGGTAAAACCGTACTGAAAGCCGGAACAACCACCGCCGGTAACAAACACCCGCAGCTTCAAGCGGGCATCGCCTTCTTCCTCGATGAGTGCTTTTACTTTTGCCGCCGCTCCATCGGAAAACCTGAGCGGAGCAGGGCTAAAGACCTCTGCCGATGACATACTATGCAACCTCTTGTAAATAGCCAGGGATCGGACAGAGCCATGAATCAGCCCAAGCCGAACATCAATTATCGATTAACCTTAGTAAATTAGTCAACTACTAAGCGTCAGTAGCTCAAACCCCGGTGATCGTCCACTCAAACTGCTTCGCGACCCGTAGCCGCCGCTTGCCGTTTATTTGGGCGGTCAATTCGATAAGCCCCGGCTGGAAACCCACGGGCAATACCAGGGTGCCTTCAAGCTTCTGGAAGTAGCGAAATTGGAATGCGCGGGCCTCAATACCCTCGCTACCGGATAGGTCTTTCAGGGATAGTTCAAGCTCCACGCCCTCCATCTGGCCCCGCAATATCAGGCGAACCTGCCCTTTTAACAGAGCATGCCTAAGCGCCAACTGCTGCATGATCAGTTCATAGCGAAACGTTTGGGGATCACTGGTGGCGTAGACTTGAAAACTGCGGACACCAAGACCTTGCTCGGTGGCCGTGGGGGTCATTAAACTTCGATAGAAGACCAGGTCGGCCTGGAGCGCGGCAATGCTAAGCTCGCTGGCAAGCACATCCTCTCTCACCTGCTCTGCGGCCTCTCGATCAATTCGCGCACCTTGTCGCAGGTTGACAAGCTGCTGATTCAAATTGACAAGGTGTTGCTCAGAATCCAGCTGCTGCCGACGCAAGCCCTGCAGCTCAGCCAGCCAGGCATCATGAAAACCATGGCCTCGCTTGAAGCCGTAGCCGTAACTGAAACCACACAGCAGCAGAGTCGCGGTAAAACCCAGCACCAGACCCAACTGCCAGTAGCGCCGGGCCAGTCGTCGCAACAAGCCGGATTCATCATGGCTAGCGTCGGCGTCCATCAGGGCATGAGCGCAGGGCTATGCAAGCCGGTGTCTTCAGCCAGGCAAAACATGATATTCATATTTTGCACTGCCTGGGTAGACGCGCCTTTAGCCAAATTATCGATGACTGATAACACTACGACCGTATCACCTTGCCCGGGCCGATGCACCGCCAACCGACACATATTAGATCCCCGCACTGAACGCGTTTCCGGATGTGATCCCAGCGGCAGCACATCGACAAAGGGCTCGGCAGCATAGCGCTGTTGATACAGGGCCTGCAGGTCGACATCACTCTGCTGCAAACCGGCGTAGAGGGTCGCGTGGATCCCACGGGTCATCGGCGCGAGATGTGGTACGAAGCTTAGATCCACCGTCTCGCCGGCCATGTCGGACAGGCCCTGGACGATTTCCGGGGCATGGCGATGCCCCGCCACGCCGTAGGCCTTGAAGCTCTCGCCCATCTCCGCAAACAGATTGGGCAATTTGGCCTGCCGGCCGGCGCCACTGACCCCGGAAACGGCGTTGGCGATCAGTCCCTGTGGTTTGATCAATCCAGACTCCAGTAGCGGCATGAAGCCCAGTTGTACCGATGTCGGATAGCAGCCTGGGCAGGCGATGAGCCGCGCCCCGGCGATCTGCGCCCGGTTTCGCTCAGGCAAGCCGTAAACGGCTTGCGCAATCAATTCCGGACAGGCGTGGGACTGCCCGTACCAGTGCTCCCAGAGCGCGACATCACGAAGTCGAAAGTCCGCGGACAAATCGATAATGCGGGCATTTGTCTGCCACAATTCGGCCATCATGCCCTGCGCCACGCCATGGGGCGTGGCAAAAAAGATCACATCGCAAACAGCCAGTTGCGCAATACTCGGCTCGCTGAAAACCAAATCGCAATAGCCACGCAAATTGGGATACAGCGCATCTACGCGCCGACCCGCTTCACTGCGTGAAGTAATCACAGCAATATCGACCTCTGGGTGAGTCACCAGAACTCGCAATAGCTCGACACCGGTATAACCCGTACCGCCAACAATACCTACTGTGATCACTGCCAACCTCCCGCCAATTGCTTTACCATACTCGCTTCCGCCACCCCGCGCAGAATTGAGGCCGGCATGCTAAACCAAAGTACCGGATAAATCATCCCCATGACAGCTCCAGCGACCAAGCAGCCGAATTTGTTGAGCCGTATCCTGTCCCGGAGTATGCGTCGGTTGCGAGAGCAGCTGGCCACCGGCCAAGCGCCCTTCGAACACGCATTATTGGGCCTGATATCCGGTATTCTCGCGGGGCTGGTTATATTGCTGGCTCGCAAGGCCTATGAGTGGCTGATGATCCTTTTTTTCGGCCGCTCGACTTTGACTCAAATCGAACAAGCAGGCTTTGGCGTCCTGCCGCACTGGCTACAATTTGCACTGCCGGCGGTGGGCGGGCTAAGCATCGGTTTGGTCCTGTGGTGGCTGGCGCGACAGTATAGCCATGTCGGCGTACCCCACGTGGTGTACCACGTCGAGAACCGCGATGGCAAGCTACCCTGGCAGAATGCCCTGGTGCAGTTCGTCGGAGGTATCGCCTGCCTGGTAACGGGACAATCGGTCGGTCGCGAAGGCCCCGCAGTACATCTTGGCGTGGCTACCAACAGTTTGATCGGCCAGGCGCTGCACCTGCCCAATAATAGTTTGAGGGTGCTGGCAGGCTGCGGCACAGCAGCGGCTATCGCGGCATCCTTTAACACCCCGATCGCCGGGGTAATATTTGCCATGGAAGTGGTATTGGCGGAATACACCATCGCCGGCTTTATCCCGGTGATCCTCGCTTCGGTAGCCGGTACCGTGTTGGCCAGGCTGGTCTATGGCGCCGAACCCCTATTGTCGATACCGGAGATCATCGGGCCACCCGATTTGAGGGCGCTGGTGCTGGTGGTAGCCCTCGCGATTCTGGTATCCTCGGCCAGCGCCAGCTTCGTCCGCATTCAGCGATCTTGCCTGCGCTTTTCCAACCAACCCCTGTGGTTGCGCTTGGCGGTGGCCGGCACCATCACCGGATCGCTGGCACTAATGACACCACAGATTATGGGTGTCAGTGATAATCTGCTATATAACCTGCTTACTACTGAAGTGCCGGCACTGCTGCTAGCCACGATTATCGCCACCAAGCTAATCGCCACTGCCGTCAGTATCGGCCTGGGTATGCCAGGGGGCATGATCGGCCCCAGTATGTTCATTGGCGCCTGTATCGGCGCCCTTCTTGGCCAGAGCGTACAACTAGTAGCCCCGGAGGTCGTCGGCTCCACCATCTTTTACGCTCTGCTGGGTATTGCCGCAATGATGAGCGCGGTACTCAATGCACCGCTGGCAGCATTGATGACACTGGTGGAGTTAACCTACAATCCACACATTATCTTTCCGGGCTTGCTCGTCATTACCATCGCCAATATTTGTCATCGGGAATTATTCTCACAGCCCTCGGCAGTTGGCGCGGTGCTACAGCACCAGGGCATCGACTTGCAGCGCGACCCCGTTAGCCAGGCGCTGCAGCGACTGGGTGCCTCGAGCTTGATGAACACCAATGTCGTTATGGGACGGCCACTTATGCCTACTCCTGAACTGCGCCAACTGCTTATTCGAAAACCCGACTGGATCATCCTGGTCGACGACAATACCCATTACCTGGTTGATACCCGGCTGCTGGGGCAACAGCTCGATGACCTGGCCGAAGCAGAGAAAGAGAAAGAGAAAGAGCCAGATATGATTAAGCTGCTGGAGCTGGAGTGCACACGTCCAATGGCGACCGTCGACACTCAGGCCAGTGTCAATGAGGCCTGGCAGCTTATGCTGATGACCGGCAACAGCGCCGTATGCGTGCGATCCAAACACGCATTCTTGCTGAACGCCAATATTGGCGTCATCACTCGAAAAACATTGGAAACCCGCATCTACCGCCACTACGGAACGAAAAGCTAGCGCTGTGTTTAATAAAACCTTTCTGCCCATGAAGAAAACCAATGAGGAAACTCAATGAGTCGCAACAGTGAGCTCTTTAGTGAGGCACAACAGTACATCCCGGGCGGAGTGAATTCACCGGTCCGCGCGTTCAAGGCCGTGGGGGGTACGCCACCGTTTATTGAGCGCGCAAGAGGCGCCCACATCTATGACGCTGACGGCAATGCCTACATCGATTATGTGCTGTCCTGGGGCCCGATGATTCTCGGTCACGCCCATCCCGAGGTCATCAAAACCGTGACCGATGCCGCCAGCCGTGGTTTAAGCTTCGGCGCCCCAACTGAAGTTGAAATAGAGCTGGCGCGACAGCTATGCAACATCATGCCGAATATGGACCTGGTGCGCATGGTAAATTCCGGCACCGAGGCGACCATGAGCGCTATTCGCCTGGCCCGAGCTTACACCGACCGCGATAAAATCATAAAATTTGAGGGTTGTTATCACGGCCACTCCGACTCACTACTGATTAAAGCCGGCTCCGGGGCACTGACCCTGGGCGTACCCAGTTCACCAGGAGTTCCGGCCTGTCTCGCCGACCACACCATTACCCTGCCCTATAACGATGCCGAGGCAGTGGCGCAGGCCTTTGCCCAGTGGGGAGAACAGATTGCCGCGGTTATCGTCGAACCGGTCGCGGGCAATATGAATTGCGTGCCGCCGGTGCCGGGCTTTCTACAGTCAATACGCGATCAATGCGATCAATATCACGCTGTCTTTATTGTCGATGAAGTGATGACCGGTTTCCGCCTGGGCCTGCAGGGCGCCCAGGGGCACTACGGCATCGAGGCGGATATCACTACCCTGGGCAAGGTGATGGGGGGCGGTATGCCGGTGGGCGCTTTCGGCGGCAAGCGGGCGATAATGGAACAAATTGCACCACTGGGCCCGGTCTATCAAGCCGGCACCCTGTCCGGCAATCCGGTCGCCATGAGCGCCGGCCTGAAAACCCTGGAGTTGATCAGCGCACCGGACTATTACCCGTATTTATTTGCCCTGGTTGAGCAGCTACTCGACGGTCTGCGCACCCTGGCCAGTGCCGCAGGCATTCCCCTGACAACGAATCATGCGGGCTCCATGTTCGGCTTTTTCTTTAGCCAGGAGAGCTCAATCACCAACTACCAGCAGGTAATGGCCTGCGACAGCGAGCGCTTTAATCGCTTCTTTCACTTGATGCTGGAACAGGGCGTCTACCTGGCGCCCGCAGCCTATGAAGCCGGTTTTGTATCCAGCGCCCATAGCCCGGAACTGATCGACCAAACCCTGGCTGCAGCCGAAATAGCCTTTGCTAAACTCTAGC
>CBDUUA010000043.1:0-10382 GCA_965370135.1 uncultured Cellvibrionales bacterium | reverse complement strand
AACTGCGGGCTGGTCAGTAGACAAATATCACTGCTTGCCACCAACTGGCGCTGCAAATTCCACATAGCTTTAAGCCCGATCGACTGCTCATTGGCATCGAGCAAAAACCCCAGCTGGCGCAATGTAAAATAATTGGCCAGATAAGCGTAGGCATCGTGGACAGCAATAAAGGATTTATCCGCAAGCGCATCCAATTTCGACTGTTGGGCCTGCATTTCAGTCACCAACAAATGTCCGAAGCGCTCGGCTCGCGACAACACATCAGCATTGAGCATGTGCCTGCCGTGCATTTCAATGGCCAGTCCACGGACAATCGCCAGGGCATTGTCCGGGCTGAGCCAAACATGGGCGTCGAGGCGATTGCCTGACGACAGGTTTATGAGTTGCAAGGCTGCAATGTCGCTAACAGTAATCAGCCTGTCCGGGGATACCTGTTCCATATAGCGCGCAAGACCAGGCTCCAACTCGGGCCCCAGCCAGATTACCGCATCTGCCTGCTCCAGCGCCATCCGCTCCGAGGGCCGCAAGCTGGGATGGTGTAGTGAACTATTGGCCGGTATCAGCAGCCGCAACTCACGAGGGTAGGCTTCCGGTAGTAACTCTCCCAATAACAGCGCTAGCGGCTGGCTGCTGACCACCAAGCTCGGCGCAAGCTCGGCCAGCGTTACCCGGGTTGGCAGCAGCAGTAAAATCAACAGTAGTATGCGATGCAAAACCATGGTTTGGGCTGCCTGTTAGCCAGTAGACGATTGCCAATGTAATATTATAACATCACATGGTGTGATCCCAGAACTCAGCGCAGCAAGGATTTGCCGATGAAAACCCTGGCCTTCGCAGAGCATGACCACCAACACTGCATTGACCACGCCTTGACCCGCGCCCGAGATATTTGCCAACAGCGGCAGGTACAGCTGACGCCTTTGCGGGCCAGCATTCTTGAGTTGGTTTGGCGCAGTCACAAACCGCTGGGAGCGTATGCGCTAATGGATTTGCTGCGGCAGCGGCGGCGCCAACAGCAGGGCGCCAACAATCCCATCGCGCCACCTACGGTATACCGGGCGCTGGATTTTCTGCAACAACAGGGCCTGGTGCACCGGGTCGCAAGCCTCAATGCCTTTATCGGCTGTGATCATCCCGCCCGGCATCACAGTAGCTGCTTTTTTATTTGCTCGACCTGCCACGACACCGAAGAGTTTCCATCGGAAGACATCAGCCTCGCAATCGACGCCCAGGCTCAGATCAAGGGCTTTTTCGTACAGCAGGTGGCCGTTGAAGTCCTGGGTCTATGCCCCGCTTGCCGTGGGGCGAGCCTGGCATGAAGGCGCTCATTACCGCCAACGCACTGCACTATGGCAGGCAGGGGAAAACTATTCTGCAAGACGTCAGCCTCAAAGTCGACAAGGGGGAAATTCTGACGCTAATCGGCCCCAACGGGGCAGGGAAGACCACACTGACACGGCTGCTACTCGGGCTGATCAAACCCGACAGCGGCACCATTGCAAGACACCCACAGCTACGCCTTGGCTATATGCCGCAAAAGCTTGTCATCGAGCCCCATCTCCCTCTCAGCGTCGAACGCTTCCTGAAGTTGGCTCGCAAACAGAGACTGGCAATTGCCGATGTCGCCAGCGACCTGGGTATTGGCAGTCTGTTTAACCGCCCCATTCATGGCATAAGCGGTGGCGAGCTACAGCGGGTGCTGTTGGCCAGGGCGCTACTGGGGGAGCCCAATCTGTTAGTGCTGGACGAACCGGTGCAGGGTGTCGATGTGGCAGGGCAAATCCGGCTCTACCAGCTTATCGTGGAGTTGCGAGATCGACTCGGTTGCGGCGTCATCATGGTATCCCACGATTTGCACCTGGTGATGGCATCCACCGATACTGTCGTCTGCCTCAACCAACACATCTGCTGCCACGGTCACCCGGACACGGTGAGTAGCGATCCCGCTTTTCTGGAGCTTTTTGGCCAACCCCAGGATGCATCCCTCGCGATCTACACCCACCACCATGACCACGAACACGAGCCGGGAGAGGGCGCCTGATGATTCCGGGTTTTATCATTAACGCCGTCGTCGCCGGCCTATTACTGGCGTTGATGGCTGGCCCGCTGGGATCGTTGATGGTGTGGCGTCGCATGGCGTATTTCGGCGAAGCCATGGCCCATGCGACCATGCTGGGTATCGGTTTATCCCTGCTGTTTAATGTGAACCCTGCTATCGGCGTGGCCCTGGTCTGCCTGCTACTGGCCCTGCTGCTGGCAAAGCTACAGCCCCAGGGCCTGCTGGCTTCGGATACCCTGCTGGGGATAATGTCCCACGGCACACTGGCCATGGGTTTGTTGCTGGTAAGTCTGTCTTCCCAGCCCCAGATGAACCTGGATGCCTTTTTATTCGGTGACCTGCTAACCGTGAGTCACCAACACCTGCTGACTATCGCCGCACTGACGGCGCTGGTGCTCACGGTACTGGCACTGTGCTGGCCGGCACTGGTGTCGATCACCGCCCAGCAGGAGTTGGCCCAGATTGAGGGTATCAACGTCACCTTTATCAATACCCTGTTCCTGTGCCTGGTGGCCATCACTATTGCCCTGGGAATTCAATTGCTTGGCGTTATCCTGATCACCGCGATGATGATCATGCCGGCGGCCAGCGCCCGGCGACTAGCGCGCTCCCCCGAGCAAATGGCCGGTATCGCGATAGTCTTTGGCTGTCTCGGCGTACTGCTGGGTCTGGCGCTATCGTTTCTCATCGATACCCCAACCGGCCCGTCGATTATCAGCGCAAACTTGTTGCTGTTTACCCTGAGCTGGCTGCTACCCCAGCGTTAAACCTGGAATCCGCAGTTGGGCATACTGTCATGAATCAAAGTCGCACCTTGAAAGGCCGCAGCTCAGCCGTCAAAGCTTTTGCGGATAGACTGGTAGGTGACCTTGAGCTTGCCGGGATCGAATTGCCCTTCTGACAGCGTCGCCTGGGGCTTGAAAAAGCCGTGATAATGGCCGTAGGGGTTGACCAGCACAAGATTTGACGTGTGATCCACCTGGTAGGACTCGCCATCCGCAGACATTGATTTTGTGAACGCAGCATTTACATTGGTAGCCAATTTTTGCAGCGCCATGAATTCACCGGTGACCGCGATAAACTGCGGATCAAAATAGTGAATATATTGCTCTAGCTGGGCCACAGTATCCCGGCCCGGATCCACTGACACCAGCACAATTTGCGTATCTGCGGCGTAGGGGCTACCGGCCAGCATGGATTTGAACTTTTTCAGATCCGCGAGGGTGGTCGGGCAAATATCCGGACAGGAGCTATAGCCGAAAAACAGCAGCGACCACACGCCCTGCAATTGCTCGAGGGTGAACTCCTGGCCATCCTGATCGATCAGCTGGAAAGGTTTGATAATGCGCGGCTGGTCAAAAACATAGGCGCCATTGAGCTGTAAATCCTGCTTCGTCATTACCCGCGGTGACAGCAATTTGCTGACAAACAGTCCCACAGATAGTAGCGAAAAAGCTACCATTACGATGACGGTAATCGTGATATTGCGTCGCTGGTGATTCACAAGAGTGATCCTGTATCTGTTAACTAGTAGTAAAAACAAGCACTGTGGGCTGCGGGAAAATATAGCTCTCAATGAGCATAATCAGGAACAGCGCTATTCATCGCCAACCTGCTTCATCAAAAATTTGAGGTCGGCAATGACATCCTTGCCGCTATTGGTTGGCCCGTACTCCATCATCACAAAGCCACGTTTATCGATAAGATAATAAAGATGGTTCGGCAGCGGCTGCCGACTACCATCAGGCGCTGCCAACAGGCGATTAATGTCCGCTGAACCAGCACTCAACAGCTGCAAACCGGGATGCTCCGCAGCCACAAAATCAGTAAACTCCGGCTCCAGCGGCCAGCTATTGCTGAGGTAGTATCGGCGCAGATAGGTAGCCCTGCGCCCCAGCGCTGTGTGCAGTTGGCGGGTCAGCCACAGGGTTTGCCGACAGGGCTCATCACAGCTCGCATCACCCGGAATCAGCAATGTCCACTTGGCGGGCTGCTCGGAATAATTGAAGGGCACACCACTGCCATCGCGCACCTCAATAGCTTCGAACTCCCGCACCGGCTGGATCAGGCGGCCCTTGTTGTGGGTGCCGAGATGGCCGACAATATCGATATGTCCGCTCCTTACCGCCAACCACAGCAGGCTAGCTGCACTAATCACCATTACAGGTAACAGCATAATGCCGAATGCGAGCAGGCGATTGCGCTTAACTGTGCCGGCATCCGGCGATTGTCGTATCATTAATCCGTCACCACTCGCTTACTCTTGAGAAATCCAAAGGCCACCGCCAGATATAAAATCAGCAGCGCCAGCGCCATCGCGAACCACTGCACGGCATAGGCCGTGTGCTTTTCTGGCTGACTATTGATGTCCTGCCAGTAGCTATCAAAAACAGTCGCCGATCCCGGTCGCAACCTCACCACATAGGGGTAGTAGGCAACACCTGTCATCTCGGCCAGGGCGCCAATGTCCAATACCTGTATTCGCTTCGGCCAGCCCCCGGGAAGAGGACTGTCTGTCAGGGTAAACGCCTCTCCCAGGGGCACATAGACCTCGCCAAGTAAATCGATGTCTCCGCTTACCGGCTCCAGCTCCGGCAATTGCTCTCTGTGCAAGCTACCGGCAACCCAGCCCCGGCTCACCCATAGCAACTCGCCGTCGCTGGTGCGAAACGGCATCACCACTTCGTAACCAAAGCGACCCCGGAAGATCCGGTTATCTAACAAAATGACTTGTCCCGTCAGGTATCGGCCACTAAATTCAAGCTGGCTATACGCGGGCTCGGTGCGCGTTAACAACTGCTCCATGTTTATTGGGGTTTCACTGCGACGTGTGGCCACAAGATCCAGTATTTGCCGCTTCTCTTCGGCACGCTGCAACTGCCAAACCCCCAGCGACAGCAAACAGGGCAGCATTAAAAGAAAAAACAGGGTTAGTTTCCAACCGGGCCGGAAATGCATAAAAAGATCTGGGTTATACTGGCCCCTCAATTTCAGGGGGCAGATTTATGTGGTTAAAAGCGGCAATAGTGCTAGTGTTTTTGGCTTTGCTTATCAGCCTCGCCAGCGGCTTGTTCTTTCTGGTAAAAGACCAGGGCAAGTCTAAACGTGCACTCTACTCACTGGGCGCGCGGGTAACACTGACCACTATACTACTGGGCTTGATCGGCTACGGTATGGTTACCGGGAAGTTGCGTTCCAGCGCACCCTGGAGTCACAGCAATCTGCAAATCCAGGGCCCGCAAGATAGCCTTAAGCCATAATAACTAATAGTCCGTAAGCCTGAAAAGTCAGATGATGTAAACGAACAGGAACAGGCCCACCCAGACCACATCGACAAAGTGCCAATACCAGGACGACGCCTCAAAACCAAACTGATCCTTCTCGGTAAAATGCCCACCGACCGTTGAACGCAGCCACTGTACGGTCAGCATAATGGCGCCCATACACACGTGAAACCCATGAAAACCTGTCAGTATGAAAAAGGTTGATCCATAGATCCCCGCATGCAAGGTCAAACCCAGGTGGTGATACGCCTCGTAGTATTCATAGGCCTGAAAACCGACAAAGGTAAAGCCCAGCACCAGGGTAATCCCCAGCAATAGATTAAAGGGACTGCGCTTGCCGGCCTTCAGTGCCACATGGGCAAAATGCAGGGTGACACTGGAACTCAGCAGCAAAATGGTATTGATCAGCGGTATCCCGGCCCAATTCATGGGCTCCTTGGGACCTTCAAAGGTACCGCTATTAGCCGGCACCTGGGAAGCGACACCACCAACGGCCTCCTGGGGCGTGATATCCATCGGCCAATTGTACTGAAAGCCCTGCCAGATCAAATTGCTTACAGCTTTGTCACCCTCACCGCCCAGCCAGGGACCCGCCAGGTTGCGCACGTAGAACAGAACACCAAAAAAGCAGGCAAAAAACATCACTTCCGAAAAGATAAACCACTGCATACCGAGCACATAGGAATGCTTTAGCTGCTCACTGTTCATGCCGGCCCGATTTTCATCGATAGTCTGCTTGAACCATACCGACAGGGTCACGACAAAGCCCAGCAGCCCAAGCCACATCATCGACCAGCTGGCAACACCATCGGCGCTATACGTCAACCCATTGAGGCCAGAGGCCGCCCCTAAAATCAGTACCGCGACAGAGGTCGCCAGGCATATCGCCAGCTTGCTCTGCTCTGGAACGTAGTAGTTCTCTGTCCCACTGGTGTGAGCTGCCATTGGATTACTCCGTATTTAATGTATGACTATTGAACCGTTGTATGACTAGTTGTATGACTAGTTGAACCGTGCAAACCCGTCAATTCACTGCCGCCACGCGGTCGGTAACATCGAACAGGGTGTACGACAGGGTTATCGTTTGTATATCCCCGGGAAGTGCCTGGTCGATGATAAATTGAAGAGGTAACTCAGCTTCTTCCCCGGCCTTTAACGACTGTTGTTTAAAGCAAAAACACTCTGTTTTATTAAAATAAGCGGCCGCACGTGCGGGCACAATACTGGGTATCGCCTGCGCCACCATATCCCTTAGTGCCGGATTGCTGGCGATAAAAACGGTGCTGCCGAGCTCTCCCGGATGCACCCGCATTACTTTGACCGTGGGTGCAAACTGCCAGGACATATCGTCATTGTTGCGCGCCATAAACTGCACCTTGATAGTACGCGAACTGTCGACTTCGGCACTGACCGCTTGATAGCGACTCCCGGTTTTGCCATTGATGCCGAGCACATCGCACAATACATTGTACAAGGGCACCATGACGACAAACACAAAGGCAAACATACAAATCACCACCAACAACAATTTGCTGACGGTGGCCCTGATAGAGCCCTTATTTTGAGACGCTTCAGCCATCGCGTTTTACCTGACCTGCGGTGGTGTGCTGAAAGTATGGTAGGGCGCCGGCGTCGGAATTGTCCATTCCAGCCCTTCGGCGCCATCCCAGACTTTGGGGTCGTCGACTTTCTTACCGGACACGATGGTCTTGATAACATTGTACAGGAACATTATCTGGGCGCCGCCGTAGATGAATGCGCCAATCGAAGACATCATATTGAAGTCTGCGAATTGCAGGGCGTAATCCGGGATTCTGCGCGGCATACCGGCCAGACCCACAAAGTGCTGCGGGAAAAAGGCAATATTGAAGCCGATAAAAGCGACCCAGAAATGCACCTTGCCCATGGTCTCGTCGTACATGCGACCACACCACTTGGGCAACCAGTAGTATATCGCTGCGGACATACTAAAAACCGCACCTGCCACCATGACATAGTGGAAGTGTGCCACCACAAAGTAGCTGTCGTGGTACTGGACGTCCGCCGGCGCAATGGCCAGCATCAGACCGGTAAAGCCGCCTATGGTGAACAGGAACACGAAACCGATGGAAAACAGCATCGGAGTTTCAAAGGTAATGGAACCCTTGAACATGGTGGTGATCCAGTTGAACACCTTAACCCCGGTGGGTACCGCTATTAGCATGGTCGCGTACATAAAAAATAGCTCGCCTGCGATCGGCATACCCACCGTATACATGTGGTGGGCCCACACGATAAACGACAGGAAGGCTATGGAGGCGGTGGCGTACACCATGGATTCATAGCCAAACAGCGGCTTGCGACTGAAGGCCGGGATAATCTGGGATACCACGCCAAAGGCCGGCAAGATGATGATATACACCTCGGGATGCCCAAAGAACCAGAACACATGCTGGAATAACACCGGGTCACCACCTCCAGCGGCGTTAAAGAACGAGGTGCCAAAATGAATATCCAGCAGCATCATGGTTACTGCGCCCGCCAGTACCGGCATAACCGCCACCAGCAAGAAGGCGGTAATCAACCAGGTCCATACGAATAGCGGCATCTTCATATAGGTCATGCCCGGCGCCCGCATGTTCATGACGGTGGCGATAATATTGATCGACCCCATAATGGACGAGGCGCCCATGAGATGAACCCCGAAGATAAAAAAGGTGACGCTGGGGGGGGCATAGGTCGTGGACAGTGGCGCGTAGAAAGTCCAACCAAAGTTGGGCGCGCCGCCCTCCATAAACAGTGAAGACAGCAACACTGTAAAGGCAAAGGGCAGCAACCAGAAACTCAGGTTGTTCATCCGCGGCAGGGCCATGTCCGGGGCGCCGATCATCATCGGTATCAGCCAGTTGGCCAGGCCGACAAAAGACGGCATGATGGCGCCAAACACCATCACCAGCCCGTGCAGGGTGGTCATCTGGTTAAAAAATCCCGGCGATATCATTTGCATACCGGGCTGGAATAACTCTGCCCGAATCACCATGGCGAAGGCGCCACCAATAATAAACATGGCGAAGCTGAACCATAGGTACATGGTGCCAATATCTTTATGGTTGGTTGCAAACAGCCAACGCGCTATTCCTTTTGCAGGTCCGTGATGTTCACTCATCGTCTACTGCCCCCCGCCTTTCTTGAAGTTGTACACGTCGACCGCCTGTATGGAATCGCCCATGTTGTTACCAAACGCGCTGCGCTGGTAGGTAATAACTGCTGCCGCGTCGAGATCATTCAACTGGCCCCCAAAAGCTTGCATGGCGCTACCCGAGACACCGTTCAACACAACATCCATATGGGTTCCAATCTCGCCCATAGCAACGGCCGAACCGGCAATCGCTTTACCAACACCGCCTTCACCTTTAGCGCCGTGACATGCGAGGCAAGAGCGCTGGTAAACCGCTTCGCCGCGCTCCATCAGCTCTGCCATGCTGAATTGCTGCGCCATCAGCTCCTTGATTTCAGCCGCCTCCTGCTGTTTACCGACAATCCAGTCATCAAACTCCTGCTCGCTGGTCACCTTGACCACAATAGGCATAAAGCCGTGATCCTTACCACACAGCTCGGCGCACTGACCGCGGTAGATACCCTCTTTGTCAACCCGGGTCCAGGCTTCATTGACGAAACCGGGAATTGCATCTTTTTTGACAGCCAGGTCGGGCACCCACCAGGAGTGAATAACATCGTTGGCTGTCACCAAAAAGCGAACCTTCTTGCCGACCGGAATCACCATCGGATTATCCACCTCCAGCAGATAGTTCTCGTTTTTTCCGGTGCGGCCGTATATTTCATCCTGGGGGGTAAGCAAGCTGCTGAAGAACTTGATGTTTTCACCATCCTCCCGCAAATATTCGTAGGACCACTTCCACTGATAGCCGGTGATCAATATGTCCATGTCGGCATCTTCGGTGTCGTAGACTTCCAGCAGGGTTTTAGTAGCGGGCCAGGCCATAAACAGCAGGATAAAAAAGGGGATGACCGTCCACAGAATTTCAACCGTGGTGTTGTCATGGAAGGTGGCGGCGGTTCCACCCTTTGATTTTCGATAGGCCCATAGCGAATAAAACATATAGGCAAATACCAGCACGCCAATGACGCAACTGATCCAAAAAATCAGCATGTGAATATCGTAGACATTGCTGCTGACCTCGGTAGCTCCCACCGGCATATTGACCTGCCAGCGCCCCGGTTCCGCAACAACACTTGTACTGATGCCACTCAATGCGCAAACCATAGTCAAGCACATCAGCCGCCACAGCTGCTTAGCGTGTAGATACATACTCACGTATCTCCAAATATTTTAATGAATTGATCAGGAATTCCCCAATAACCACTTACTACAAGCCACTCCCCACAAATGCATGAGGGTCATGGGCACCCCGCGCCAGTTCACGCCAATCGGCGGAAACAGCACTTCAAATCACTATATAAAGTGCATAAAGTGCATAAAGTGACTACATATAATGACGACAGTCCAAAGGCTATACAGGGTGTGCTTATTAGCTGCTTTTATATAGCGTCTATATAGCGTCGGCCCGGGTGCGACAAAACGCCGCAAGTATAACAAATGATTTGAATCAAAAACCACATTAAAAATCTTGTTTTCATCGTTAAAAAACGCGATTTACCCTTGCTTTAGTTGTGCGTTTAATTTAACCCCCCATCCTTCATCCCTTGGCATCTGCCTCGTCACCGGGCAATTTCAATACCTGCACATCCGGCTCGTGGGCTAGAGCAGCCTCACCAGGGCGCACCTGGTTGACGCGGGTCGAAGGCTCCGAGGGGGCCGGAGCATCGGCCAAACTATCGCGGTAGCCACAGCTGACACACTCTCGTCGCTGCTCACCGCTGCCGACAAATAGCACCAGTTTGTCCATTGCTCCACAACCCGGGCACAGCGCACCGGCAATAAACCGACGAATAGTGGTCACAATATTGTCCTCATATACTTCAACCTAGATTCCGCAGTTGGATGCTCAATTATGAGCCAAAGTGTTGATATGACATGC
>CBDUUA010000042.1:0-10422 GCA_965370135.1 uncultured Cellvibrionales bacterium | reverse complement strand
GTTGCTCACAGGCCCGCTGCTCGGCGAGGATTCTGATAGCGCCTGTTCAATGTGATCGGCAATCAACAAATGCAATGCTGTACCAACTGCATCTGGGACATGGATCCAAATGCCGATAAGCGCCAGTAGTTGCGCGGCCTGCTTGCGACTAGTACTGTCGGCTACGCTAGAGGATGCCAACTCAGCGATAAAGGCTTGAAGCCTTCTTTGCTGCCTGGGAAATAAACCATAGTCTGACTCCTGAGCCTGCGCAGCAGGCCGCGAGACCTGCAATTTTCGCGACAGATCCGCATGCACCGCCGATATAATATCGGCCCCGAGTGCTGCGACTACGGGTGTCAGTTGGTCACGTTGAACGAGCGTAGAAAATACGCTCGGCAAATGCAGCCAATGTTCAGCGAGAAGAGTCACAATGCCGGATGCCAGGGGTTGATATTGCTGAGTAATGCTCCGCCAGTACCAGCGCTCGAAACGCTGCTCGCAAATATCCACCAGCAAGCAGGCAAGCAAATCCGCCTGATTCTGGAAAACTACAGCACTGGCCTGCTCCGCCTCTGGCGACCAGGCGCTAACTTTATCCGCTATTTGGCTCTGTGCTTCGGCGGCCGCTTTCTGACCCAACTGCCACCAGGGCCCGCAGACATCAATGCGTTTAATGACCAGAATTTCGGCTGAATCTTCGCCAGGCCAGCGTTGCGTATCAAAGGACTGCAACAATAAGTGGCGGTGGCTGCTATCGCCTCGCAGTCGGAATTTATCTATGGTCACCTCGGGAAACATATCAGATCCTGAGTTTTCCGGGCAAACTAAAACCTGTTACCGTAAAGCTGGTCGCCGGCGTAATACTGTCGTTGATCAGACTGGTGATCGAGGTAATAGCCCCGTTATCGTCGTAATCATCCACGCGCAGCGTGCCGATAAGCTGATTGCTGGTATCGACCAATTGCAGCAAGGTGCCTGGCTGGGCTTCACGATTCAAGCTCACACGCAATGCCTCACCCAATGTAAACCGACCGGGAACGGTGAGCAAATTTCCGTGCAGAATTTCTTCCGGATCGTCGGAAGCCGCCAACATCAAGGTCGCACGAATAAAATTGCGCAGGGCGGAATTACTGGTGCTACTCGCATCGCCGGATAACTGCCGGAACCACCACTGCACTAATTCGATCGCGGTGCGCACGCCGTTGAAATCTTGTCGCTCGGCTTTTTCCAGCCCCGGCCAACGACCGGGGTTACTGATGTCAAGCGTATCCAATTCTGCCGCCTCGGCCCAGTCCAAACGAATCGAAGGCGTGACCTTGCGCAATTCCACCAGCAGGCAGTGGCTGGCCTGATCTAATTTGTTGCGCAGTGTTTGGGCATAACCGCGCAATCGATGTGGCGACCCCGATAGCAAGTCTTCCAGGGAAAGATGTTTGGCTGAGTTGCGCTGGTATTCGACGAGTGATTCACTGGTTTCAAAAGGCTTGCGGTAGTAGTCCCGTGTCAGCGTTACATTTTGGTTTTGCAAACGATTCAAACGCAGGGCCAGCACAGACTGACTAAATTTCTGCACCAGGTTTAAGCGATGGCCCAGGCGCACGTTGCGATAGCCGAGCAAGCGCTGCAATTTTCGGCGCGGCGGCAGTAATTTGTAATGGGGCGCCAGAGCCTGCCAATCAATCATCGGAATATCAAGCACAGAGTCCATAAAGACTTCCAGCTCTTCCGGCAATTCATTGTCTTCCAGAGGGCATCCCGGCACCAGGTCGTCGGGGCTGCCATAACGCAGTGCCAGAGGACTGCCCGGATTGATACTCAGGGGCGTCTCTCGTACCCGCGTATAAAATAAGCCTTGATGGTTATTCAGGATGCGCGCCCTGGTTTGGTAGGCTTTTTCAACCGCCACCCAGTTTTCAGCAACAAGGCTGCGCACTACCTGATAATCACCCAGACTTTTAAGTCGTGTTCGGTTGTGTGTCGACAGCAGCCCATGGCTGTCAGCAAATTTTCCCTCAGTTTCTACCAGGCGAGATTTTGCATTAGCCAGACGCTTTCGTTGGGACTTGTGAAAGCGCGTTAACGCCGTGCGCAATTCCTCGATCAAACGAATATCGTTGCGCATTACTTTGCCGGTAGAAAATAAGGCCGAATACGCCGTTTCCGTATAGGAGTAAGCCGAGTCCCCGGCGCCAACATTGGTGGTCTCGCCAGGTGAAGAATAGGAATCCAGCTGATCAGACTGGTACCGGGTCCACGGCCGATGTTCACCGAAAAAACTATTGAGATAGCTTTCTTTAAAATCACCGTCCACATAAAGATCATCGACAAAAGCACGTATCCGACCAAGCAAGGTCGTTTTGCTGCTAGTGTCAAAGTTGAGTCGCAAATCATCTATGCCATAGCGCGCCACGCTGAAAGAATCACCCGATGCGTCAATATGGTTGATAACGCCAAAAGACTCATTAGCGATCTCGAATGAGTCAAACTTGAGGTTTTGTGTATAGCTGTAGTTTTGATTGATATTTAGCAACATACCTTCGAGTGTAGAGCCCCCGCTACTGGCGCCAGCAATTAAAAAATCCCGACCATCCACTACCGCAGGAGGTGATATATCGACACCAGCGAGGGTGATATTTCTATTATCTATGGCAGCCATAATTTATTTTTCTCCCATTGCTCTCTACCCAGGCGGTTCAGCTTGTTCGGGTGCGGGTTGATAACTGATTTGACCGCTCCAACGCATTAGATTCAAGCCGCTGCCATCACCCGGCACGCCACCCGCCAGTGCCGCAAATGAAACGGTAATTGAATCCAGGTGCTGACGCTGAACACCGATAAAGTCGCTGATTTCCGAAATATACAGCGTGGCGTCATCAATAGAGTCTTCTATGGCGGATATTTCCGCTTTGATATCAGCATGCTGACGGTATAAACCGTCCTCGGGTTCGGTATCCAGGGCCGGGTCGATTACCTCTAAATCTGTGGGCGCAGCCGGCACTGCCTGGCTATAGGGCCGCGGCAGCGCTCCAGTTTCCGGCAAGCCGGCCTGGCGCTCGCTGACCAAAAGATCCATATAGCTGGTACTGCTTTCGGGAGTGGCTTGCGCGACGGGAATGTTTACATTGAGGCGACGTGATTCAACGCTGATATTCGGGAAATCCCCGGTCGGCCCGACAACTTTGAACACCGACTCAAATAATGCACGGGTCTCGGTATCAGGGGTATCGCCGTCAAAGGTCGCATCGCGATCAAGATTCGCGTACAGCACATGGAACTGATTCGCCCATTCGTTGTAAGCGGATGCCGCAGCCACATGACGGTGATACAGCTCATCAACCAATTCAAAGTCGATTGCCGGAAGATCCATTAGCTCAGCGCGATAATCCTCTGGCGCCACCGCCACCATCAGGCGGATACGATCCTGCTGGCCGTGAACCAGATCGATCACGCCGCGCTGAAGCTCATAATTCAACACGCCTGCCACCGTATTCGCGGGCACTGGCAATAATTCGACTTGCAAATCGAAGGGCTCGAACTGCATCGTCGGCAATTGCCATTGATTGGCATCAATGGCCAGCTGCGCTCCGGCGATATCGGTCACTATTCCCCTGGGCAGGGAACCCGCCGCGGGTAAATAGTCCATTCCCAGGTTTGCACCAAGACTTGTAGCACGGTCGAAAGGCGGATTAAGTGCCCGCTGAATATTTTGCCAATAGGTGAAGAAGGTTTGATAGGCTGCGTTTTCTTGAGAGTTAAATCGTCCCGCCCTTACATCCACCCATTGCAACACGTCGTTTTCAATTTTTAGCAAGGCAAGCGGTATCGCCCCGGTCTCCCGGTCAAAAAAATCAAGGTCTAGATAATTTACCAGAATGCGACTTGCGGCACGCTGTTGCTCCATGGCCATCCACGCCGCACGATCGGAAATAAACTGTAAATCCAGGCTTGCCACGGTTTCCAGACGACTATCGCGCAAAATATCAAGATCGGATCGTGCGCAGGGATCCGCCGCAGGGCTATCGTCGATTGTGGCTGTTTGGCGTTTAAGCGTAAGAAAATAATAGCCATGCACAGGCTGTACACTGGATTCCGGCGCAGTAATGCGCACGGTATACGCTTCGAGCAGCGATGCCCATGCCACCCGAATGGGGAAAAATGCGCGAATCGCCCGGCCATCGCCTCCCACCGCAATACCCGATTGCACGGCAAGGTCGAGGTCGCTGCCAGTCCGATTCGCGCTTACCTCCAAGCCGTCAACAATACCGGGCCAGGCAGTGCGCAGTAGATCCTCGCAGCGCTCTTCGACATAGCGTTGCATCAAATCAAATTCCTGCTCCGATAAATAACGACCTGCAAAATACATTAGTTTTAGCGTGTCGTTATCAGCGACCACATCGTGGATTTGAATGGCTTTTTTACTCATGCCTCACTCCGCCATATCGATTTTTGACCAGCCGCTACGCTGCGCCGAACTCAAGCCAAAGCGGCTGATTGACGCAGCCACCGCCAAGCCCAGGGGCAGTCTGCGTTCGCTTGTGTCCACCACGAAGTCGAAAAATTCTTCGAGTTGACCATTGCGCGCCAGGGTTGGAAACGAGCCCCACAACGCCTGGCTATACACCGGGTTAACCATAGTGACCAGCTGATTGACCAGCAATAAGGCAGCACCGTCGTCCGCAACGACTTTTTCGACTCTAGCAATCACACGGGCATCGGTGATGCCCACGCGTGCGGCCAGTTCCTGCACGCTGCGCATATCGGCTGCGCGCAAGTTCCGAGCGGCGGCGATGTCGTTGCTGCCAGACAAATTGGCCTCGACAATACGCGCATCGGTAACGCCAGTGTCGAGATCGATGGTGTGGTCAACCAGGTTGCCTCCGGCCAGTATTTCAGGAATGCCCCCACCCAGTAGTGGATCCCTCGGCCTAATGGCGCCGCCAGGAACCCTGGGGGTATCACCGCCGGGGATTGGTGCACCACCGCCGCTGCTACTCCTGGCCAATCTTTGCCAGCCTGCGACAATGTCGGCGGGCACACCGAAGCGAGCGATACGCTTGGCCATTACGATTTCCAGGGGTTGATCGGATGTTTCGCTTACCAGACGGTGAAATTCAGCAAGCCGTCGTTGCCTGGCAATGGGCAACAAGCTTGGCCACAACAGGGGATCGTACTGACGACCCGCTAGCATCACGATTTGGTTCACCAGCATCAAGCGCTGCTGGTCGTCACCAATGAGCTCCGCTAGATTGCGGGCCGCCTCTATAGCACGCGCATCTCGCACCCCTCGCCACTTCAACAAGGTGTCGATACGCACAGGCGGTGTGGGGTTTACTCGACCACCATCACCATCATCATTTTGCAGCTCGGCAATCAACGCACGCGCCCGCTCCAACTGGCGGCTCAGGCTGGCTATTTGAGCCCGCAAACTGGCATTGCTCGTTTCCAAAGCAGATATACCTGCGGCTGTCCTGGCCAACTCCGCCTGCAAGACATCGCGCTCGGCAATGATGGCAGCGAGGCGCTCATCATCTCCCTGTGCTTCTTCAAGCGCGGTTTGCAGCGCTGCAATCTCTGCTCGCAAGGTCGCAATCAGCACTTCGGCCTCGGCGAGGGCTTCGTCCGGATCTCGCGCCAGGTCATCGCGAAGTTCCGTGTTTTCGTCTTCCAACTCGCTCACGCGCTCCGCAAGCGTGTCGCGTTCACTTTCGACGACTTCGATGTTGGGCGGCAAGGCGGTAACAGTATCGGGCAGGGTATAACCTGTGGCCAGCACCACCGCGCTCACCTGGGTTTCGGCCACGCGGGTGGGACGCCGCACATAGATGACGTCCCGAGTGGAGGCCCAAATATCCCGCCATACCGCAGCATCGGTATTGGCCTCGTGGACGCTCGGCGCACCGTATAGTCGCAAAGCAAAACTGTCGATATGCAGCAGCTGGGTATGCTTCGAGCCTGCCGCCGGCTGGTGTTGCAACTGGCGGGCACGCCAGGCAAATTGGTGGTCGCTCATCGGCACCAGCACCATAATGTCTACATCTTTGTCGGCACGCAGATCAATGACTTCCAACGCGGCGCTCTGCGCGATAACAGCATCCAGATCATCTTCGCGCATCGGCGCGATCGACACCTCAAAACCCTCGGGAAAGAAACTTTGATAGCCATTTTCCGGATCGACACAGTCTTTGGGTATGGTGCCGTAGGGAGGCATCAACTCAAAATAGTGGGCAGCGGGAAAATGCTCCTGCCGGGTACTCTGAAAACGCAATTGCAGTACCTCGCCGAGCAGCTCCTGATAGTGCACATGCAAATCGGCTTGCCGGGTATTGAGAGCACGCACATTGCGATAGGGCCTGCGCAACAAGCCGCGATCCAGCCACTGGGCCTGGCCATTTTCGATGGCTAGCAAGCCCAGGGCTATGCCATCTTCAGAAATTTCAGCAGGGAGCCTGGCGGGATTGATCAGCTCTCGAACCAGGGCGGCGCGTGAGGCCAGATCCCGGTTAAGACGTTCAGCCTCGAGCCGCACCCGATTGGGCAGTTTGGTTTGCAAGGGCTCGAGGATAATTTCAACCCCTTCGGCAAAGGCGTTGAAGTGAAAGCCGCGTTCACCGTCCAAATCGCGAGGGTAAATCTCAGCACTACCTTCGCCTTTTTCAGCATAGTGCAGCACCACCGCGTAAAGACCGCGCTGGAAATAGCGGAAACCCTCGTTCAAGGACGCAATTTTGGCGGTATCGTGGAGGTTGATCGACAAGGTGTCTTGCTCCAGCTCCAGTATTCGCCCTGAAGGAGCCAGCGCCAAACCGGGCGAGACTTCAAGCAGGCCGGTGGCACTCAGGCTGAGTTCCAGGCCGCGCACAATGCCCTGGCCCAGAGCACGGCCAACTTCCCGCAGGCGCTCGTCGAGATAGAGCTGGTCGCGGATCAGATCCGAGGCTTTCAGCAGGCGACCGTC
Organism: uncultured Cellvibrionales bacterium; assembly: GCA_965370135.1. GTDB lineage: Bacteria > Pseudomonadota > Gammaproteobacteria > Pseudomonadales > JAHEGP01 > JAHEGP01. Next base: position 3,485 of record CBDUUA010000042.1, on the reverse strand, counting down.
AAAGTAATTGGTGCGCGACAGCTTGGGGTCGATGCTGGAGATACTGCGCGCGCTGTCTTGCAATAACGCGGTGTTGATCGGGTTGAAAGGGCTTTGACGGCTCATTGCAACTACTCCTGATTACGCAGCCACGCCAGTTGATCAGCGGTGCTGATAAACGGACGCACGAAATTGTTCACCGCTATTTGCCTGGGGTTGACCACCGGGCTGAGCGCGGGCAAGGCGGCCACTCGCAACGGCACATGCACGTGGGCAAGCAGAGTGCGGGCAAGGCCTTCCAGCGGATGGTCAATTTCCAGGGCTTCATTGTTGTTGGGCATGGCGTACACCAGCTGCGCCTGCAAGTTCGCCCGTGCGCGCTGCGCGGTGGGCAGGGTATCGAGATAGTCGCGCTCGGCTTGGGTGTAATCGTCTGCGGACGACACTGCGCGGGCACGATGCCCCGACCAGGGCCAAAAGTCTTCACTATCGGGCATCGGGCCGGGGATGATTTCCAGCAAAATGCTGTCGCGTGCCCGACTGGCCTTGACCGGGTCAGTGCCGGCATTGACCTTCCGGGCCATCACCGGCTGCAGGCCGGTATCGCAGGACTGATAGCGCATGGTCACCAACAAACTGAGCGCATCACCCGTAGCTACCAGGCCATCTTGTAACAGTAGGTTGCCCTCAGGCGAGGCCAACTGGGCCTGAAACCAGGCGCCCAAATTTACACAGTAAGGTTCGTGACTCATCACCTCGCGGCCCAGGCGATCGATGCCCACGCCAGGGCTAATCACCATGCGCACCAGCACGTCGTCGTCTGCCTCGGCGAGGGGCACTTCGCTGGGCTCCAGGCTCACGGCCAAACCAAGCAGGGTGCCCGCCCCGTGAAACCAGTAGTTGTGGCGATTAAGCCGCTGGCGGTGGTATGACTGTTCGGCGCGGGTTGCATCCACGCCAAGCAGCATGCCCGCCTCGAAGCGCACGCGTTCGAGGGGCGTGTGGAAATCGCCGTCTTGTTCCAGGCCCGGGTAATCTTCAATAGGTTCGTGCAGGTGACTCATGGCTTATCTCCAAAACGCAGACTGTCAGGCGAGAGCGCGGGGTGGTTGCGCATGATGCCTTCCCTGCCCAGATAGGTATCGCCCAGCACCACCTGCCGCCAGGGCGGCTGTTTTTCCAAATAGGTATCGATACCCAGCAAGGGCGACAAACCGGGAACGAAGGGATGGTCGGTTTCGATAATTTTCCATTCGATATGCGCGGGCACTTGCTGTTGCAACAGCTTCTCGATGGTATTGCGTAGCGGCCGCGCATCGCTGTGCACAAGCACCGACAGACGATGGGCATAACGGTCGAAAAAGGCTTCCAGGGTCGCTCGCTGCTGCGCAGTTTCGGCCAGCTCCGGGGCAAACAGGGCAAGAAATTGCTGGGCTTCCTCGTCGCTTAGAATCAAACTTTCGCCGACGATACTGTTGCCGCTTTGCCCCGTGCCCAGGGTAAGCGGATGATCATCGTCATTCATGTCGATGCCCAGAATAGTGGCCAGCGTGCGGCGCAGGCGGTAGTTTTCAACTGGCACCACGCGACCCAGGCTCAGAGCGCCATCGGTGGCAATATCCAGGGCCAGGCACAGGCCGGCAAAACTGCCCTTGCGGCGCTGTAGCTCACCTTGCGCCGCCAACCAACGACGCTTGCGCACCAGCGGCCAGTGCACCGGCAGCTCGGCGCCAATACTCGCTGCAAGTCGCGGCAAGCGACGCGCTGGAGTAGCCATGGGATACAACCAGCACTCGGCGCTGGCGATACCGGTTTCAATCGGCGTCATCATGCCTTCAAAACTGGCCAACAGGCGCTCGCGCAAGTCGGCGCCATTGGCTGGAGCAGGCAAAGCCGACAGGGCTTGCTGTTGATGAAAGTGCTCCGGCAGATAATTTTGCTGCCAGCAAAAACGCGGGAAATACACGCGCATGCAGGCGATAGCGGGGCTGTGCCGACCGTCGCCTTGCATGGTCAGGCGCAGCTTTAAGTAGCGACCACGGATTTGGCGAACGACGCCAGTGGAACGCTGCAACAAGACTTCAAACAGTCCCTGGTGGGGCTTTTCCGGCGCAAAGCGGCCGTCGTAAAAGGCCAACTCGGAGCGAATCGGCTGCCAGCCAGGCGCAGCTTGCAGTTGCCAGTCTTCGCCTTCGGCCCGGGTATCGTCAAAGGCTTTGACTTCAACACTGAGTTTGCAGCCCGGCGGTATGCAGGCATCCAGATACACTCGATGCCATACGGTATTGTAATCACCGGAATCCAGAGTGCGGCTAAGGCCGGCGGCGCCCTCGCTCATAAATCGCGCCTGCGGTAGCCTGTGCAGGGGTTTGGGTCCCTGTTCGCTGAGGTAATGCACGCGAATATTGCCGCTATTGTGGTCACCGGAACCTTGCTGGGGACCGGTATTTTCTTTGCCCGTTACAAAGCGCACACTCTTCTGGCTATGCTGCGGACACCTGCGGCGCAGGAGCCGGGCCGTGCCCTCGACTGGCAGGTCGAGCACGGGTATATCGCGAGTGTGGGGCGCGGCAGGATCGGGCGCGACCATCAGTGCGAGGCGCCTCGGGGACAGCGCGGCAATGTCTGTGATCAAGGGCAAGGGCTGCTCGTCAAGATCCTGAATCAGCTCAAGATCCCAGCGTTCGAATGCGAGGTTCTGATCGTCTGCCAGCGGCCGCACCAGCAGGCGCTGGCTTTGGGTGGGCTCGAACAGCACCAACAAATAGAGGTAGTCCTCGTCGGCGGTCATGGCCATTAAGCGCAAATCGACCGGCAATGGGCGTCGCCACTGTTCGGCAAGCGGATGCGGATTGATTACCAGGGGTTCGAAGCGGCCAGGCTGGGGAATGTAATCCTGGGGCAAGGGTTCACCGCTGTACAAGCCAAACCAGGTATCACCGGCCAACCAAATGCGATTCAGGTAGTCGACCCAAACGCGGGTCGGTCGATTGGTGAGCATCAGGCTGCGCTGCCAGCGGCGCGCCAGGTGCACCACCAGCAGACCGTGCCGGGTCGCGCCGTCGCTGTATGGCAGGGCAATGCGCCCGTCACCACCCAGATGGAGGTCGGTAAAGGCGTTACCGCCAGGGGCGTTTACAGGATCCAGGCTTAGCTCGGCGGCAGTGCCGCCGACAGTGCTTTCGCTGCTGGCGAGCACCACGCCGGCCGAATCGATTCCCTCGTAACTCAGGGCATACTGAAGTTGGCTACGATCTTCCGACAAAAAGCCCAGCTGGCCAAAGTGATCTGCTACCAGGGGCCTGGCGGCCTGCCACTGCAACATGGCTGTGCCAGGGTCGGCCTGAGCGATATGTGGGCGCTGGTTGACGGCCAGACGGAACAGCTGGGTGCTTTCATCCCACTCACAATCGCCACGGCCGTCGGTGGCAAAGTCGCTGGCCGACGCGAATAGGCGAAATTTTGTTCCGTAGCTATCCATTCTATCCGCTCTATCCGCTCTATCC
>CBDUUA010000041.1:0-10424 GCA_965370135.1 uncultured Cellvibrionales bacterium | reverse complement strand
AAGTGCGCGCCCGCAAGATCTTGAGGATGCGAAAGCACTGGAGAAACTGCCATGAAGACCCTGCAGTATTTCAGCGATGACTACCTGCAACAGTGCCGGGGGATGACGCCGGACCAGATTATTCAATTCCTCGATGATTTCCGCCAGTTGCACGGTGCAGCTGAGCGATCGAAATCAAAACTCATCAGCATCAAGGTACCGGAGAATTTGCTGAATGCATTCAAGATGCGTGCGATGCTAGCGGGTACTCCCTATCAGGCGCAGATTAAAACGCTGATGAAGGCATGGGTCACTCAATCAGACTGATATTTTAATTGGTGCCTGGAACCTGATAGCGCACCTGTTCGACGGCACCGCCAAGGAATTTGCGAGCCGACAACAGGAGAGCATGTGATCTCCATGGGCGCTGTTATACACTATCGATCCCGGTGTGTTCCGTGTTTTTTAAATACGGAAGGGGTAGACCGAATATTTACGAGAGAAGCGATCAACTGCGATTTCCAGGATAAGTAGTTGGGGGCCATACCCCGCGCGCCTGCAGCCGGCGCACAGCGCTAGCCAGCCAGGTTCGAGGGCTGTTGCGGGGCTTCCGCGTCCATCCGGTTGATATCGGTATTGTCGTAGAATTCGAACCAAACATGCCAGAACAAACCTGGCTTGAGCGTCTCGACCCGCGTCAGCTGGCCCTGGTCAGACTCCCCGAAAAAATCAATCCGTGAGACCGGCTGGCCACTGTCATTGAACCAGGCTCCAAGACTCTCGTAAGCCGGATCCCAGGCTACCACGATGTGACGTCCGCCAATCGTGGTGTTGACCAGATTGCCATTGCCGGCAATATAATCCTGGGTGAAACAAACCGCGTCGTCACCGATGTTGATGCCCCAGACATAGGTCTTGTTTGGCAAGCGATCGTCAAAACGGCTCATATTATCCATCACCGGTGCTTCCAGCCGGTGCTGCTTTTCAATGCCCATGGAGAACGCTACTTCCGTCAGCATATCGAAAAGCCGCAACAGCGGGTTCGACGACGGTTTGTTGAGGAACACCCTGCCCTCCGGCCAGGCTTTCTGAAAGCCGCGAAAGGTCATGCGGAAGGTGGGCCAGGGCTTCATGCCGGCCCCTGTCCGGCCATCGCGCTCACGCTGACCATAAATGTGCTGGATCGGCTCGCCAGTGGTGTTGTCACGCAGAATCAGGTTGTTTCCATGCTGCGCTAGAACCTCAAGTTCGAGTTTTTCGCCTTCGATCTCGGGTGTATAGGCCACCCCCAGATTGGCCATGGCGCAATAGGTCATCACCACGTTCTCCCCATTCAGCCCCTCGTCGTTGCCAACCAGATGGGGGCGCAACAGTTCGTGGTCCGGATGGGCGCGAGCCACGCCATCCTTCTCGATGACCACAACTTCAGAGGCCGGGCTGACGTATTTTTTTGCCTCCTCGATGCTGTAGAATTTTGCACTCTCGACCTGATTGCGCAGCCCCAGGTGCACCCACACCCAAGTGAAGCCATAAAGAAAAGTGATCGCCGCCATCGCCAGCCAGAATATCCATCCGGGACCGGCGCCAAACCCCAAGTGCGCCACGGCCATCGCCGCCCCGGCGCCGAGCCCGCCCCCGATTACCCGGTATTCATTGCGGATGAAGCGGATCATATCTTTGCGCTTCACCTTGAAGATCATCTGACTCACATCACCGAGATCGCGAAAATAGGCCGCTCCAATCACAAGGGAAACGACCAGACCCAACCAAAAAATCAAATTCCAAAACATGCTCGTTTCTCCCGTCCGGTTAATCTTGTCCTGTAAATCCTGTCCCGGATAATACTACCCAATCACATCCGGTCGCAAACCTGAATCCCGGCACGCCAAGCCCGGCTTGCGCAGACCGGTTCCTCAATCAAGGTCCGGGATCAAGGTGATTGATTGGCCACTTCGCCCGGAACGAAAAAAGCCGCAGGCCTGAACGACCTACGGCTTTAGTCATTGCCAACCCTGATTTCGTGCTACAACCCGGGCGTTTTCATCATAAAGAGAAATTCTTGCACTGCCGCTTGCGATTCCGGCCGCAAGTTGTCGATGCCGGCATAGGGCATACCGGTGGCAGGAGGGGCGTCCGGGTACTTGACCTTGCGCCCCATATGGCGTTTGACCATGCGAATGAATTTTGCACCGCCCCAGGCGCCGACTTCGGTGGATACTGGCCACTCTTCGCGGGTATCCCGGAACAGGTCATAGAATTTTGCCAGAATGGCGTTGTCCATTCCTGATGACAAATCCAGCTTGTACTGCTCCTTGACCACGGCTTCCAGGGTATTGATGTTGTATAGAAACACGTAGTCGCGGCGACTATAGGTATCGCCATTCAGCAACAGGGAGGTCTGGTCGATGCCGTCAATAACACGATCTGTCGGGATCTCAGCCAAACCGTCGCCCAGGCGGGCTATGGTGGTGAAAAGGTCAGTGACATGGATAATGTCACCCGCTACCGAATCGGCCTCGATCATACCGGGCCAGCGTACAAAGGCATCCACGCGAACACCTCCTTCCTTGGTGGAGCCCTTACCCCCCTTGTAAACCATGGGTGTGTAGCCTGATCCGGGCGAGTACTTGGTGAAGTGGCCGTTGTCACCCATGATGACGACAAGGGTGTTATCCGCGATGCCGAGCTTGTCCATCTCGGCCATCAGGTCGCCGACCCATTGATCGACCAGTTTCATTTTCTCCACGTAGACGCCACCGTTGGGTGTGGTGTACTGGTCCGTCGTAGTGCGCGGCCCCGTGAGCGGGTACAGCGGCCAGTATTGCAGGAAGAACGGTTTGTCGGCCTTGGCCAGCTTGCGCAACTGCTCCATGGCCTGGTTCTGGTAGCGCACGTTCATGGCGTGATACTTGGCTTCGGTCCAGCGTTCGCCGGGCTGCATCTCCACTTCAAGCACATTTTCGCCACGCACGCCCTCGACACCGGTGACCATGGATGAGGCATCGGTGCGCAGCCATTCATCCAGCGTGTAGCGATCATCGTAATTGTTCTTGCCGATGCCAATGCTGATTTCCTCGTCGGCGGCATCGTCATGGTAGATAGTCAGTTGGCCCTGTTGGTGAATGGGAAAGGCCGCGTAGTCAAAGCCCTGCATAGTGGGCCAGGCCTCCCTGATATCCCCCATATGCCATTTGCCGATATGCACCGTGTTATAGCCGCTTTCGGAGAGGACTTCGGCCAGCGTCACTTCACCGTCGGCAAGCCCGAAGCCTGAGATATCGACGGCTGTGTTGCCCATGCCGTTGCGAAACGGATGTCGACCCGTCATAAACGCCACCCGGGTGGGGGTACAGGAGGGCTCGGTATACATCCGGGCCAGACGCATGCCCTCGCGGGCAAACTCGTTGATATTGGGGGTCTTGTAGCCGCGAATAGCATTCAGGGTTTTGCTGCCCAGATCCCCAAAGCCGATGTCATCGATCAGTATGTAGAATATATTGGGTGACTTGCCGCCATTCTTCTTGCGAAACTCGGCCAGGCGCTGGTCCAGGTCTTTGTCCTCGAGCGACCAGCGCTCACCGTTTTGTTTTTCCAGTACATAGTACTCTGCGTCGTGGACTATATTGGAGGCAGAAAGTGGCGCAACAGAGAGGCTCGACTCTTCCGCATCGCGAGCTACGTAGGCGGCAAAAAGCGGCGCCACATAGAGGCTCAGCCCTAATGCAAGTAATGTGTTGATTATCAATCTCATGCCTTTCTCCAAGTACAAAATTACAGGTGCATAATTAATAGTTGTCCGCTTTGGTCCGGCGGTCGGTTAGCCTACAGCAATCAGCCCCGTATAATAGCCGCTTTGTTCGCCAGATAAAAACCCCTAAATCCGCCGACCGCTATACTGGTACAGCTGCTCCTTTCCTGACAACTACCGCTTTCTGGAACCGGTGCCCTGCCCCCGGCTTAATCAATGAGGTAATAACGATGAAGAAAATACTCGTCCTATTTATAGTTATAGCCAGCACCTTGGTTGCCGGTATTTGCTACGGCAAGGATAAAAATTCCGAGCTGGAAAAAGCCATCAGGGATGAAATCTTTGATGATGGGAAGGAGGGAGGCAAAGGCAAAAATGGCAAGGGTCGGCCGGATAACCCCGGCGCCCATGGCCGGGCCAATGCCGAATACAAAAAAGCCACTAACCCCGGCAAAGGCGGCGGCAAGAACTCGTCTTGGGAGGATGCGCTGGGCGACATTCTCGACGATGATGATGACGAGAAAGGTGACCGGGGCAACGATAAAGATAAGGATAAGGACAAAAACAAAAACAAGCATAAGTAGCGGGGCCAGTAACCACTACACTACGTCACGGCAGCTTTCTGCCACAATTGCCAGGCGCGATCAAGACGTTTTGCCGACACCGGCTTACGAGCGCCAATCTCCTGGGCAAACAGGGACAGTCGATACTCTTCCAGCAAGTAGCGATAATCGACCAGCGCCGGAAACTGTTGCAATTGCTGGTAGCTGTTCCCCAGCTGTTGTTGCAGGCGCTCAATATGGGGGCGAATATCGGTCGTCGCCTTGCGGTCTTTTTGTTGATGTCCCTCGAGCTTTTGTAATCGGTAGACAATACCCCGAAGATAGCGCGGGTACTGGCTAAAATGTTCGAACGCCACCCGTTTCAGAAAATGCTCGCCAAGCAGGGCCTCCAATTGCTGACCAATATCCTCTATCGCATAGTGCCAGCTACTGGCATCCAGGCGAGCCAACTGTGTGCGAATCTCGTGATGGTGAGCGATGACTTGCTGCAATACCCGGTGGTATTCATTGGCAAGACTGACCAGACCGCCCCGTTGCGCCTGTAGGTTCGCCTCGAATTCACTCTTGTCGGCGGGGAAGCCACGGCCCGCTACGAATTGATGCAGGAATACCGCCAGCAAATAGTCGTCCTGCAGTGCCTCTCGCTCAGCCAGCTGACCCAGTTGCAAATTGACCTGGTTGCCCCTCAGGAAATCTTTTTTCAAATACTTGGTTGCTTGCGCCAGGGCCAACATATAGAGCCGCGCAAGGCCCTGCCGGGTTTGTCGAGCGGCATCTTCGGGCCGGTCGCAATGCTCCAGCAATACACCATCGGTTTTGTCGACCAGCGCGGGATACACCAGCACATCCATGGCGCCATGCCCCAGTATCTTCGATGGCTGTAGTTCGCCAAAATTCCAGCAGCGGTGCAGCGTCGATCCCTGAGCCGGGTCGGCGCGCTCAGTTTCACGCTGTATTTCACGCTGAAAGCGCGGCCGCAAACGCTGCACCAGAGTCGCCAGTTCACGGCCCTCGGCAATCACCGCACCGTGGCCATCAATCACTGAAAAGTGCATATGATAGTACGGATCGAGTTTATCGACAGACCAGGCCGATGCGGGAATATCCACCCCCGTGAGCCGGCGTATTGCCGCCGCCAGGCTACTTGTCAGCGCGTGCTCGTCGGGATGTAGCAGAGGCAGTAAGCGATCGACGGTATCCGGCACCGGTACCAATTGCTTGCGCCATGGTCGCGGCAGGCTTTTAAGTAATTCAATACATTTTTCCCGCAACAACCCGGGCACCAGCCACTCGAAGCGAGCCGGTGACAGGCGGTTAAGCGCCGCCAGCGGCACCACCACGGTGACGCCGTCGGCCGCCTTGCCCGGCGCGAAACTGTAGCGCAACGGCAACTGCAAATCCGCCACCGACAAGCTATCGGGAAATTGCTGCGCCATACCGGCATCGGGATCGCGCCGCAGCAAACTCTCCCTGGCTATATACAGTATTTTGGGCGCCCCCTGCTCCGCTTTCTTGCGCCATTTATCCAATGACGCCTTGCTCCAGATCTGCGACGGCAATAGCTCATCGTAGAAGTGAAATATCACCTCATCATCCACTAACAAATCGTGGCGACGAAGCCGGGTTTCCAGCTCCGTGATCTGCCGCTGCAGGTCACAATTGTGTCGCCAGAAGCCCGCGCCACCGCTATAGCCACCTTCCACCAGCGCGCCGCGGATAAACAATTCCCGGGCGGCGACTGGATCGATGGCGCCGTAACTGACACGGGTGTTATCACTCAACACCAGGCCGTAGAGGGTGATCTTCTGCCGCGCCATGACCGTCTGCCGACGCTGGCTGAAATGGGGCTCGCTATAGCTTCGCTGCAGCAAATGCGCCGCCGCACCGAGTAGCCACTCGGGCTTGATGCTGGCATTGATGCGCCCATAGACCACCCCGGTATCCACCAATTCGGTGGCCATTATCCAGGGCGGTGGCCGTTTCGCCAGATGTGAACCGGGAAAAACCCGAAACTTGCGGTTGCGCGCGCCGAGGTACTCCCGGCGCTCTTGCCGCTGGCCCACATGACTGATCAAGCCCGCCAGCAAAGCCTGGTGAATGGCATCCTCCGCCGCCGGCTCATGGTTCGGCCGCAAACCGAGTTCCTTGCAGACGAGGCTGAGCTGGTAGTGTAAATCACGCCACTCGAACATCCTCGAATACGAAAGAAACTGCTGCTGACAGAGCTTGCGCAGGGGGTTTTTGCCCAGACTCTGGCGCTGCTCCTCAAAGTACCGCCACAGTTTAACCAGGGCAATAAAATCCGAGTTGTCACTGCGAAACCGGCTATGGGCCTGATCCGCGGCAGCCTGTTTTTCCAGCGGCCTCTCCCGGGGATCCTGAATGCTCAAGGCCGCCGCAATAATCAGCACTTCTGTCACACAGCCATGCTGCTGTGCCGCCAATAACATGCGCGCGACTCGAGGGTCGGCGGGGATTCGCGCAAGCCGCGCGCCGGTAGTGGTCAACTGGCCCGACGACTCGATAGCCCCCAGCTCCTCGAGCAAATGGTAACCGTCCCGCACCAGCCGATGATCCGGCGCCTCGATAAAGGGAAACTGGTCGATAGTACCCAGGCGCATTCGGCTCAACTGCAGGATCACAGCGGCTAGATTGGTGCGGTGAATTTCGGACTCGGTATACTCCGGTCGGGCCAAAAAATCCGCTTCACTGTAGAGCCGAATGCAGGTGCCGGCGGCTTCCCTACCACAGCGACCGCTGCGCTGCTGCGCGCTGGCCCGGGCGATAGCTTCGATGGGCAGGCGCTGCACCCGGCTGCGATGACTGTAGCGGGACACCCGCGCCAGACCAGAATCCACCACATAGCGAATGCCGGGCACGGTGAGTGAGGTTTCGGCGACATTGGTGGCCAGCACCACCCGCCGCCCCCGCCGTTTGGCGGTGGAAAACACGCGATCCTGTTCGGTTCGACCAAGCCGCGCATAGAGCGGCAGGATATCCCACTCGGGTAAGTCGGCTCGTCGCAGCTTAAGAGCACAGTCGCGGATATCCCGCTCGCCCGGCAGGAATACCAGAATATCACCGCCGGTATGACCCTGGCCGGCGCGCTCGAGTTGCTGGATATAATGGCAGGCATCGAGCACTTGATCAGCGAGACTGGCGGCCTGACCCGACGCTGCAGGCTTCAGGTATTGCACCGCTACCGGCCAGGCCCTGCCCGACACATCAATCACCGGCGCGTCGGTAAAGTAGCGGGAAAAACTGTCCACATCGATGGTCGCCGAGGTAATGATGACCTTCAGCTCGGGTCGCCGGGGCAACAGCGTTTTCAGATAGCCGAGCAAAAAATCAATATTGAGGCTGCGCTCGTGGGCCTCGTCGATAATCAGGGCGTCGTACTGGTCGAGAAATCGATCGTGCTGAATCTCCGCCAGCAAAATGCCGTCCGTCATCAGCTTGATCAAGGTATGGTCACTGCAGTGATCGCTAAAGCGGACTTGATAGCCCAGTAGCTCACCAATAGAGGTGTGCAGTTCATCCGCAATGCGGGCAGCGACGGCCCTGGCCGCTATGCGCCTGGGCTGGGTATGACCAATGCGCCCACGGCCACCAAAACCCAGCTCAAGACAGAGTTTGGGCAGTTGCGTGGTTTTGCCGGAGCCAGTGGCGCCGGCGACGATCACCACCTGGCGCCCGCTGATCGCATCCATGATTCGCTGCCGCTGGGCCGTCACCGGCAATTGTGCAGGATAGTCGATCGCAGGCACCGATTTGCGTCGCGCTGCTACCCGGGCGAGGGAGTCATCAACCAGCTCGACCAGTTGTTGCTCCAGCTTGTCAATGGCCTGTCCGCGGTCGCGCCGACGTTTGATGTTTGTTTGCATTTGCGCACAGCGATGCCGATCCCGCGCCATCACTTCGGCCGGCAGCTGCCCCTGTAAGTATTTTTCGTCCACTAGTCGGTCCAGAGAAAGTCGGTCCAGAGAAAGTCGATCCAGATAAGGTAAACCCGGATAGAGTCAACCCGGAGAAAGGCCTTTTTGCGCCACAGCAAATGCCATGAGCAGGGCAGGTCATCGCCCCAAACGCGGCACTGACATGCGCTTTTTGTGTACAATCAGCGCTTCGCAACACGTCACAGCAGTTCACAACTCTTAACAACTCTTAACAACACTTCATAAAACAACATTGTATCAAGCCGGGGTAGTCAACGTGAAAACCATTGAAAATGTTCCCTTTGATGAATTGACTATCGGCCAGACCTGTAACTACGAAAAAACCGTCAGCGAGGAAGATATCCTGATGTTTGCCCGACTATCGGGGGACGTCAATCCGGTTCACATCGATGAAGAGTATGCCAAAACGACACAATTTGGCGGCCGTATCGCCCATGGCATGTATACCGCCGCGCTCATATCCGCGGCAATGGCGCTGCAAATTCCCGGCCCAGGCGGTGTCTACTTGAGCCAGACCATGAAATTCAAGGCGCCGGTAAAGATCGGGGATACCCTCACGGTAACGATCGAGGTCACCGGCAAGCGCGAGGGCAAGAATTTTGTCACGCTATCCACAATCGTGTGCAACCAGCACGGTAAAATAGTGGTGGTGGGCGAGGCCATGGCGCGGGTTCCCAACGAAAAGATTGTGCTGGAAGCGCCCGATTTGCCGACCTTTACCCTGAACCGTTAATTTACCCTGAACCGCTAACTTACCCTGTACCGATAGTATGGCGACAAGGGAGTACCCGGTTAAAGATAAGGCGACATCAACCAGAAAATGCCGCCGATAAAACGTTTCAAGGGTGAGCGTTTTGCCAATTGTTCGGCACCCAGCAAGCTGGAATTGGTGGCCCTGTTCTCGAAGTACTCGACCAGTGGCGCCGCTGCCGATTCGCTGTAAGACTCCACCGCCACCTCAAAATTAAGTTTTAGGCTACGCGGATCCAGATTGAATGAACCTATCAGCACATAGTATTCATCGACCACAAACAGCTTACTGTGCACAAAGCTGCCCTTATAGAGATAGCACTCGACGCCGCACTCGAGCATATCGCCAATCATATGAAACACCGCCCAGTTGACGAAGGGCATATTGTTGGTGCCTGGCAGGATAAGACGCACCCTGACCCCTCGCAGCGCGGCGTTCTGCAGGGCCACCTCCAGCTCTTTCTCGGGCACGAAGTACGGCGTCATAATCAATACCGATTGCGACGCAGTATCGATGGCGCCAATCAATATGCGCAGCAGCTTGTCCATATCATCATTGGGCCCATCGGTAATCACCCGACAGCAGGCGCCCTCGTCTGTCGGTATTTTCTGATAAGCCCGGGGACTGATAAAAAGATTACTGCTAAAACGCCAGTCCGAGACAAAAACCTCCTGCAACTGCTGTACCACCGGCCCCTGCACCCGAAAGTGAATATCCTCTGCCTGGCGTCGTTTACTGGCGCTCTGCACCAGGTGATCCTGTCGAATATTAATACCTCCGGTGAAGGCCTGCTCACCGTCTATCACCAGGATTTTTCGGTGATTGCGCAAATTAATGGTGAACTTGGGAGGCAGCAAACTGGGAGGGAGATAGATGGCAACCGGGACTCCACGCTTTTTCAGGCGGCGGTGGGCTCGCGGCCAGGAGTACATTCGGCCTACGCCGTCGATCAGCACCCTGACTTCCACACCCCGCGCGCGCGCCGCGACCAGGCTGTCGACAAAGCGACGCCCGACACCACCGCCATCAAAAATATAACTCCCGAGGTAAACCGAGTGTTCGGCGGCATCGATAGCATGCAACATCGCCGGGTAGGCTTGTTCGCCGTTGACTAACAGTTCAATCTGGTTGCCACCGAGCAAGCGACGCAAACTGGTGGCGCCGGACAGGTTAGCCAGGCCTTGAAAACCCGGGCGCAGTTTACCGCTGCAGCTCATGGCCAGTTGTCCACGTATTGCCATACGCTCCGAGGGCTCGGCGCTGCCATGCAGTTGCCGCGCGCGGGTCTTGATGCGGTTCTTGCCGAAGGTCAGGTAGATCAATGCGCCGACCAGCGGCCACATCAGGCAAATAGCCATCCAGGCCGCCGCACTGCGAGGATCGCGCTTATTGAATAGCGCGTGTAACGCACCGGCTATCGAGGCCAC
>CBDUUA010000040.1:0-10571 GCA_965370135.1 uncultured Cellvibrionales bacterium | reverse complement strand
GCCACCGTTGCCGATCCCGGCGGCGTCGCGCTCAACCGGGCCGTTATCAGTTATGATGCCTGGAAACATGGTTGGGTAGGGGTGGGTCGTCAGCGCATTGTCCTGGACAATCAGCGCTGGATCGGCAATGTGGGTTGGCGCCAAAAGGAGCAGACCTTTGATGCCGGCTCCTTCGATGTGACCTTCGGCAAGGGCTGGAAGTTTTCCTACGACTATATGACGCGAGTGCAGGGTATTCTCGATAAGTTCAATCGCGATGTCAGTAACAATATTTTCAACCTCGGGTATAGCGGTTGGAATGTGGGTGACCTGGCGCTCTACGGGTATTATCTGGCCGACGATGAGACTAAAAACACCAACGAATCGGTGGGTGTGCGCTTTGACGGTAGTGTCAAACCCAACAATCTGGCATGGTTTTACACGGGTGAGTACGCTCGTCAGCACGCCGAGTTTGACCAGACGGGAGACAAATTCGATGTCAATTACTACCACTTGATGGGTGGCATCGGCTTCTTCAATATGAGTGTCAAGGTCGGCAACGAAGTGCTGGGTTCCGACGGCGGCGACTACGGCCTGCTGACGCCACTGGCCACCGGGCACAAGTTTAACGGCTGGGCGGATATGTTTCTGCTAACGCCTAAAGACGGCTTGAGTGACTTCTATGTGGATTTCGGTGCGAAATGGCTGGGCGCCAAGTGGGGCGCGATCTTCCACGACTTCAAAGCCGACAAGGGCTCCGACCATTACGGCAGGGAACTCGACCTGGTGATAGTAAAACCCTTTGGCGAATATTATAGCGTCGGCTTCAAATATGCCGACTACCGGGCCGACGACCCTATCAAGGGTCGCGAAAACAAGGATCGCAGGAAGGCCTGGATCTGGTTCGAATTTAAATACTGAGAATTAACGAAGAACTAAAAAGCGCCATCGACGCCCCGCGCTGTGAACACAGCCGGGGCGTTTTTTATGCGACATTCTTGTCCTCTATCGCTGTTATTCTTTGCTCTTCCATGGTCGAGACGACAGCTCGAGACGATACGTTGGTGGTCGAATAAATTCAACCCTACAATCTCCTGCGGCCAACAGTCTGTTCTTTTTGCCTGTTCCCCCCTGTTCTTTGCAATTACCGCGGCAGCCTTTACACTGCTTTATTGAATCGGCTTTTGATTGAATCGGCTTTTGATTGAATCGGCTATTGATGGAAGGATGAAAACCCCGGCATGAAACCTGTCACCAATCTGCTCCTGGTATTGCTCCTGGTATTTTTCCTGCCGTTTACCCTACCGTCGGCGTTTGCGCAGGAAAGTTCAGTCCCCTCGACTGGCGCGTCGGTCGAGCCGGCGGCGCAAGAGCCCGGGAAAAAGCCCAAGCTCGCGCCAGTCCTGGTGCCAACGACAGATTCCCCCACGGTGCGGGAGGTGGTCGAATTTCAGGACCGGGAGGAGGCCCTGCTAAGAGACGCCATGGCAGCGCAGGCCGCCAGGGGAGGAGCCACCATGGATACCCCCCGCGCAAGCCTGCTTTCACTCGCCAGCGCGCTGAACCGGGGTGATTTTGACAAGGCCGCCGAGTACATGGATATGCGCTACTTGCCCCCGGGTATGAGCCAGCAGGACGGCCCCGAGCTGGTCAAGCAACTTCGCTATATATTCAGTCGGCATATCTGGGTCGATATCGGTGCCCTGAGCGATGAACCCGAGGGCTGGCAAAATGACGGCTTACCCGCTTACCGCGACCCAATGGGCACCATCGAGACCAGCAATGGTGCGGTCGAGCTCTATATGCAGCGGATTCCGGATGGTAGTGGCGGCAAGGCGTGGAAAGTATCCAATGCCACGGTGGCCCTGATTCCGGCCCTGTGGCAAGAGTTTGGCCACAGTGAGTTTGCCGAGCGGGTTTCCCAGTGGTTGCCGCCTGGCCATCCCCTGGGTGTCGACAATTGGCAATGGGCTTATCTGCTCGCTTTTATTCTCGGTCTGCTGGTGGTGGTCGGCGTGTTGTCCTGCTTGCTGCGCCGACTCGGCCGCAACTCGGATGCTGGCTGGATTCGGATAGTGCAACATTTTTTGCACGGACCCCTCGGTATCTTTGTGTACATCATGCTGACGCGAAGCTTCATGCTGAGCCTGGGCTTGAGCATGGTCGCTCGCGCTATTTTCGATTCCATGCTGCTGGTGTATCTGGCCTACGTGTTTCTTGTGATCGGTATCGTTGGGCTCATTGCCAAGGTGGTGCGCGGCAATATGGTGCGCACGGGTCGACCGGAGGCGACCGCTATCGTGCGGCCGATTTCTGTCGTCATCAAGATGGTGCTGGTGTTCATCGTCATTATTATGGGCATGGATAACGCCGGCTACAATGTTTCCACCATCATCGCCGGGCTCGGGATCAGCAGTGTCGCCATAGCGCTGGCCGCGCAAAAGACGCTGGAGAACCTGATCGGCGCGATCACCATCTATATCGCGCGGCCGGTCCAGCCCGGGGATTTTTGCCGCTTTGGCGATACTGTCGGCACCGTCGAGGAAATCGGTTTGCGTTCCACCTCATTGCGCACCCTGGATCGAACCCTGGTGGTCATCCCCAATGCCAGTTTTGCGGCGGGAGAAATCGAGAACTTTTCGGTCCGTGACAGTATTCGCTTTCACCGTATGCTGGGCTTGCGGCTGGCCACCACGCCGGACCAACTGCGCTTTATGCTGGCGCGGTTGCGGGAGTTGCTGTACGCCCACCCGGCCATCATCAGTGCAAGCATTAGTGTCAGGTTGTTCAATATCAACGACTACGCCTATATGGTGCGACTCGACAGTCGGGTCAACAGCAGTGATTTTCAGCAGTATCTGGCGATCGCGGAGGATATCAACCTGCGCATTATCGACCTGGTGGTTGAGTCAGGCACCTTTTTTGCCTACCCCTCCCAGACCATTATGGTGGAAGATGCCGCGGCTCTCGATTCGGCGCAGCGGCAGCAGGTGGAGACCCTGGTGGAGCAGTGGCGCGAGCAGGATAAGCTGCCCTTCCCGCAGTGGTCGGATGAGTATGTCGAGAAGATAGAAAACACCCTGGAGTTTCCCCCCAGGGGCTCCTCCGCCAATCTGCGCAGCACTGAGTTGGGCGATGAAGTCGGGCGCTGAAGACGAAACTCTTATCGCACCCCACGGGGCGCTAAAACAGCTCTTCCGCCAGCGCCATGACCGAACCCGGTCCGGCTTTGATGATCGCCAGGTGGGCGCCGGCTCGCGGCAGGTAGTGTTCGGCGAAAAATTGTGCAGTGATGATTTTGGCGCGGTAAAAATCTGCATCATCGTCGCCCTGTGCCAGCTGTTGGCTGGCGGCCAGTGCGGAGCGCGCCATCTGCCAACCGCCGCAGACGTATCCCGATAGCATCAGCAGGTCAAAGGCCACACTTTCGGGCAAATTCTCCTGCTTGCCCTGTTCCAGAATCCCGCTCACCGCCTCTTTCAAAGCGGCGGTGGCGGTGGCAACGGGCCGGCTAATGGCGTCGAGTGAGGCCTGTGCTTCCAGCGCCTGCAAGGTAGTATCCATATCGGCTATCAGTTCGGCCATCGCCTTGCCGCCGTCGCGCAGTAGTTTGCGGCCGATCAGATCGAGGCCCTGTATACCGTTGGTGCCTTCGTAGATTGCCAGTATGCGGGCATCACGATAGTGCTGGGCGGCGCCGGTTTCCTCGATATAGCCCATGCCACCGTGTACTTGTATGCCCAGGGAGGTGATCTCATTGGCCATCTCGGTCAGCCAACCCTTGACGATAGGCGTCATCAGGTCGACCCGGCGTCGGTTGGCAGCGGCGATATCGGCATCGCCATGGCGTTGAAACAGATCCTGGTGCGCCTGGGTGGTGTACGCCAGGGCGCGCATGGCCTCGGTGCCGGACTTCATCAGCATCAGCATGCGGCGCACGTCCGGGTGGTTGATGATGGTGGGTTTACCGCTGGTAGTGCGGCCCTGGATGCGCTCCCTGGCATAGTCCCGCGCCTGTTGATAGGCCCGCTCCGATACCGCCAGGCCCTGCAGTCCCACACCCTGGCGCGCGTGGTTCATCATGGTGAACATATGGGCCAGGCCTTTGTTTTCCTCGCCTACCAGATAGCCTATGGCGCCGTCCTCGTCACCAAAGCTGACCACGCAGGTGGGACTGCCGTGAATACCCAGTTTGTGCTCCAGTGAGGCGGGATAGACGTCGTTGTGCTCGCCGAGGCTGCCGTCGGCATTGACCAGGTATTTGGGTACCAGGAATAGTGATATGCCGGCTGGGCCTGCGGGAGCATCCGGGGTGCGCGCCAGTACCAGATGCACGATATTGTCGGTCATATCGTGGTCGCCCCAGGTAATAAATATTTTCTGGCCGCGGATCAGGTAGTGGTCACCCGCGCGCTCAGCCCGGGTGCGAACTGCGCCCAGGTCGGAGCCGGCCTGGGACTCGGTCAGGTTCATGGTGCCGGTCCAGCTACCGTTGATCAAATTGCTCAGATAGGTCTTCTTTAATTCCTCGCTGGCATGGGCTTCCAGGGCGTGAATGGCGCCCTGGGTGAGCATGGGGCACAAGCTGAAGGCCAGGTTGGCTGCCTGGGTCATCTCCTGTACCGCCACTGCCACCAGCAGCGGTAAGCCCTGGCCCTCATAGTCGGGATCCATGGCGAGACCGTTCCAGCCGGACGCTGCGTACTGGCTATAGGCTTCACCGAAACCGCTGGCCGGTTTCACCTCACGATCCTCAATACGCGCCCCCTCGGCATCGCCGACCCGGTTCAGGGGCGCGATAACGCCACTGTGAAAACGGGCACTCTCCTCGAGGATGGCATCGACCAGGTCGGGGCTGGCTTCTTCAAAGCCGGGCAGGGTGGCGATGCCCGGCATATCGGCGAGGGCATTGAGTGCAAATTTTATGTCCTTCAGGGGGGCGTTGTATTCGCTCATGGTGTCTCCTCGAAAATAATAGAGTAGTGGCCGATATCGATGGCCGGCTCGGGCTTATGCCTTATTCTACCTCCTCTGCCTATCAGTTGGGTTAATAGCCAACATAAGCACTTGCAATATAAGCTTCCCCCGGGCGGCTAACAAGAGCTTAGCGTGCGCCCTGCTGCTTGCGGCGGCGGGCGGTAACAGGGAGAATGACAGGGCAAAGCGTGGCCTGATGCGTTCAGGCCAGTGATACTATAAACGGAGTAGCACTAAACGGAGTAGCACTGAACATGGCGATAGCCGCCCAGCGCATTATTCATGTCAATCTTAATGTGCAATCCCTGCCGCTCGCATTACCTCAATTTACCGATCTTCTCGGTCTACAGGCTACGGCCCATAAGCTGGCTGAACCCCAGCGCGGTGTTGCCATGGGCCTCGACGGCATGGTGCAGTGGCATGGCGCCAGTATCAATGGATCCCGACTGGGGCATGCCGGCTCGGTTGAGCTGTTAGAGTGGCGACAGCCGGCGACTGCAGACCGGGCCTATGCCGAGCCCTGGAATGTGGGCTGGTCGCGGTTGGCTATTCGAGTCGCTGATATCGAGGCGCTCTACCAGCATCTGGCGAGCAGTGATTTGCACTGCTTTACCGGGCCCATTACCGGCGCGGTGAGTGGCGAGCGCTTTTTTTGTTGCGCCAATGCCGATGGCAGTGTGCTGCAATTGGTCGAGCACCCGGGTGAGCCGGCGCTGCATTATATCAATATCAACTGTGTGGACCTGCAGCGCTCGAGTCGCTGGTACCAGCAGGTGCTCGGTTTTGAGCCGGAGTCGGAGGTCTGGGATGAAACCTTGCCCGGGGAGGCATTTGGCGTACACGGGCCCATGCATACCCGCAGCCAGCGCCTGACCCTGCCCGACCGGGAGACGGACTGTATTCTTCAGTTGCAGCAATGGCTCGAACCCGCGACCGGCGGCCGGCCCTATCCCCGCCCCAATAACGCCGGTTTTTATCGTGTGGCGCTGGCGGTCGATGATGTGGCCGATTGTCATCGGCAGTTGCTGGCGCTGGATGTCGACTGCCCCCGAGCGCCGGTATGGATGAGTGCGGGCCCGGATACTGCCATCGATGGTCGGTGGACACTGTTTTTTTTCGACCCCGACGGCAGTTGTCTGGAATTGATCCAGAACCCGGTTGAACCATGAAACAAAGTTTGTGACCCCCCGGAATGAAACCCAACATAGGAAAGTCAATCCATGCGCATAGTCCTTGTTCTATTCACGCTGTTGCTACCCGCCCATGTTCTTGCCGCTGAGCCGCCTAATGACGTCTGCCACGGCGAACCGAAAACTATCGAGTTGCCGTCGGAACTGCTTCAGCTGTTGCAGCAGGAAATGCAGAAAATTCGCACCGGTATGGAGAGCCTGGTTTATGCCATGGCGGCGGCCGATTGGCAGCAAATCGAGTCCACCGCGGCAGATATCCAGCAGGGTTACATCATGAAGCAGGCTCTCAGTGCCGAGCAGAGACACGAGTTGCACCAGGCCTTGCCCCAGGGTTTCATCGCCCTGGATCAGCGCTTTCACTACTACGCCGGTATGTTGTCACATGTGGCGCGCGAGCGGGATATGGAGTTGGCCAATTTCTTCGTCTACAAAATGCGGGAGAGCTGCAGTAACTGTCATGCCAAGTATGCCAGTGCTCGCTTTCCTGGGTTCAACCTGGAAACCGCAGTTGGGCACGGAATTATCGGAAAATCCCGGTGAGGCAGGCGAGGCATCGCTCGCAGGTAATGGCTTAAGTCCTTGGCAAGAGCGATAACGAAGTTCTGGCGCGCCGGGATTTTTCGAGAATCCGTGCAGCGTGTCGCGGTTCACCCTTTGGATGAGTACGAGTTTGCGGATTTTAGTATTCAAATCAACGCTTGGTTGAAGAGAGAAGCGATCAACTGCGGTTTCCAGGTTCAAGCAGCCCAATAAGCATGAGGGGCACTGACCTCTTCTGGTTCAACCAGAGTGGGTGACACCCGGAAGGATTGCCAAACCAGGAAAGTTAACCCATGTGCGCAAATATTGTTTGTTAAATTGACATATATTGCGCGTAGCGATACGGTGTAGGCCTTGAAAGAAAGGATTTTGATATGCAGATGCGAAATAAAATAAAGCCTGTGAAGCGCTTGAGCGCAACGCTTCCAGAGCCTCTGGCGTTGTATGTAAGTGCAATTACAGGCAAGGGCGGGGACTATGAAACGCCAAGCGAATTTGTTCGCGATTTAATCCGTCGCCATATGGAGCGCACACAGGTGCAAGAAAAGCATGAGGTGGAAACCATTCTTATGCAGTCGTTGTCAGAAAATGACTATTCGCTATGGAGCGATTTGGATGTGCAGGAGTTACGCGATATAGCGAAAGAATAGCCACATGGCCGAAATCAGGAAAAGTGCGCTATTCAAGCGTCAATTGATGCATTTTGTTTCGGACTATCGAGAACGTGCAGGTGCTGAAATTGCTAATAAATTTATTGATGGTATTGAGCATGGTACGCGCTTTATTGCAACAAACCCGCAATCATGTAGGGTGTATACGCGCATAGTAGGAAAAGAATTTAGAAAGTGGCGCGTGAAAGGTTTTCCACACTCAATTTATTTTAGGCTGGAAAATGAAGTCGTTATTTTAGAGGCCGTTTATGCGCACAGAATGGATACTATTAAGCGTTTACCATCTGATCTGAGCTCTTCTGGCTAGCCCGAACCCGATGGATTACAAAGCCCCCAGGAACGTGTCTATTGCCGCGAGGGACGTTGGCTCGGTCAGGGTTGGGGCGTGGCCGCGACGGGGTATTTCTGCCACCTGCAGGTCGGGTTTTCTCGCACGCATGTCCTCGAGGCAATCTTTGGCCAGGATATCGGACTCCTCGCCGCGGATAACCAGCATGGGAAGCGCGACGATGCTTTCGAATACCGGCCAAAGATCAGGCGGTACCGCGCCGGACTCCTCCTCGTTTATCGACTGCGAAATAGCCGGGTCATAGGCCAGCACCGGAACGCCGCCTTCTTCTTTGTAGATGCCACGGGTGAAGTCCAGCCATTCCTCATCGGTAAAGTCGGGAAAGGCGATCTCATTGATTGAGCGGTACTGGGCCACAGCTTCATTCCAATTGGATACCGGCTTCAATTTACCCACGTAGGACTTGATCCGCGCCACTCCCAGGGGGTCGAGTTCCGGGCCAATGTCATTGATAACCATGGCCCGAATCCGTTGGGGTTGCATAGCGGACATCAGGAAAGACATCACTCCACCCATGGAGGTTCCGATCAGGATGAGCTCCGCCACCTCCAGTTGATCCAACAGGGTGAACATGTCTTGCACGTAGGTGGTCAGCGTGTAGCGGGCGATGACAGTATCGTAGTCCGAACGACCACGGCCGCGCTGGTCGACACTGAGCACGCGGTAGTGCCGGCAAAGGTGATCCGCCAGTCCGGCAAAATCCGAGGAATTGCGGGTAAGGCCGTGCATGCACAGAATGATACCTGGGTGCTCGACCGTCTTGTCACGACAGGGATAATCGCGGGCATAGAGGCTCAGCCCATCGCTACTCTGGTACCAATAATCCTCGAAGTTAGCCATACTCGCGCTCTCCGTTGACGTTGCCATACTGTTCACCCTTTCTGTTCACCCTTCCCAATAGACATGAAGGCTACTGAATCCGCTTCAATACACTTTGGCTGGTTTCGGCAGCGCCGCCAGCTGTTTTGCCAATTGCAGGTAGAAAGTCTTGAAGTCTTGCCGGGTTTGCAGGCCGATGATATCCAGATGATCCCAGCCCTCTTGGGTGCCCATGAAATACCATGTGCCGGGCCGATACGCCGGCGCCGGTTCATCTGCCGCCACGCTGATGATCTGGTCGCGGGATTGCAGGCTCGGCCCCGCCATCGAGCGGTGATTGACCACGCCGTCATTGGGCCACCACGAGGCATCGAAGGGCCCGATGCCATTGGTGGTATCGGTATTCTGGTAGCGGCCTATAGCCACTGCCGCGGGGAACAGGGCCAGGTTCATACCGACTTGGGGCAGGTAGCCTTTACCGAGGGGTCCCATCTCGCTGTCGTTGGCGGCCCAGCTGAAATAGTACACCGATGCCACTGCCGGATAGCTGGCATTGAGCTGTGCTGCTCCGGCGGGCCCCAGGTCCCACACGGCGATATCGTTCTGGTCCCATATATCGTCCTGCAACAAACGTTTGCGATATTGCTGCTCGTCTTCATCCGGTCGTTGGCTGATATCCCATTGGTCCAGCTTGAAATCATAGCTCGGCGCGTCGCTATAGCGCGCGCTGATATAGGACGCCAGCGCCAACATCCAGCTCATCAGGGAGTCGGCGTCATCCTCCAACAGCAGGGCCAGGGTGGTGCCGTCGTGGGGTGTGGCCAGGCTGGTGACGCTGTGCACCATTAGCTGCTTACCGCGGAATAAGGGGCTAAGATCTTTGGCATCGGCGCTGGCCGCCTGCTCAGCGGCACTGCCCTGGGCCAGCAATGACGTCAGCACACGGACGGTCTGGCCGCCCTGGCTGTGACCCAGCAAGTGAACCCTGGCGTGGTCGCCGGCATGACCCCAGTCCGTGATAAGGCCCCTGAAGGTTCTGCCGTAGCGCTGGTGGCCGTATTGCGCCGAGTGAGCTACACCGTAGTCGACGCGACCGCCTTTAATGTAGGCATAGAGTTCGCAGGCGCGATCCCAGTTGCTGGAGACCGGGCCGACCACACCGGTAAATGTTGGCTGGCCAGCCTTCCTGAGCAGGGTCTCGATACTGTCTTGCCCGCCCCAGTAGCGATAGCCGTTCATCTCCTCCGGCCCCCAGCCGGTAAAACCGTGAACCAGCACGATAGGGTAGGGGTTGCCGGCGGCGCGGAGCCAGGGCGCCACCAATAACAATAAGATAATCAGTACGCCGTTGCGGAAGAGGGGCAGGCGTCTTTGGCTGACAGAAATGAGTGTGTTCAGGCTGGATTGAAGATGCATTGTGCGATGCCCCGAGAATACAAAAGGTGACATTATCATGTTGGTATGGGTGCGGTATACCAGTCTCGCTCTTGCGGGCAAGGCTTATTACATGATAAGTGCTCAACTGCGGCAGCGACCCCGGCGAATAAAATCGATGATCCAGCGCGCCACTTCAAGCTGGTCGGTGTCCTCGGCCAATGACGCCATGCCACGCCGGTAGACGTCCTCTCCCAGTAAGTCTCGACGAAAATTCATCAGCGCTCGTGAATAGTCTTTGATGAATTCCGGATGCCCCTGAAAGGTCAGGATGTGCTGGCCAATCTGGCATACCGAGTTGGGGCAAAAGGCACTGCCGGCGAGTACCACGCTGTCGGCGGCGGGCTCGATCACCTGGTCTTTGTGGCTCACCAGCAGCTTAAAGCCGTCGCGGTGTTCACCCGGCCTGCCGGGTGAATTATGCCAGCGCACTTCATGCACACCGACACCCCAGCCCGCAGTGGCCTTTTCCACTTTCCCCCCCAGAGCCTGAGCCACCAGCTGATGGCCAAAGCAGATGCCGATGAGGTTTTTTTGCTGCCGATGCAACAGCCGTATAAACGCTTCCAGCTTGCGAATCCAGGGTTTGTCGTCATAGGCACTGGATTTGGA
>CBDUUA010000039.1:0-10615 GCA_965370135.1 uncultured Cellvibrionales bacterium | reverse complement strand
GATATTTTAATGACGGTCAACGGCCGACTAAACGGCCGACTTGATGGTGCAGCCGTTTCGATGGGATGGGGTGTAAGTTCCGGCGCTACTGTAGGTGCGTGGTGTCGGCCCCCGGATCAGGCCCGGCTTTCGCCGAACGCCGACCTGATAAGCAGGCAAGCATCACACTAGGAATTGCACCAAAATGGACTGTCACCGAAAATTCCTGCATCAATTTAATGCGTTTAGCCATGGCCCCCTGTTTTGTTCCACGAGCGAATTCAATGAAAGTTGCCTGCATTCAAGGCCTTGGCATACTTGGCACGGATCCTGCTTTACAGATTCTGCTAATAGCAATACATGTTGGGAGCACTCAGAGGTCCATACCCAAATTCACGGGTAAACAGGGCTTGCGTGATAATTCGACAATAAGATAGCTAGGGTTCCGGCCTTGTCTGCAAGGCGTCTGGTCCGAGTGCAATCGACCTTCTGGTGAAGGTTACACGGCGGGACAAAAGCCCGGGAGATTTCGCAAGGTGGATTCTGTTGAATCAGGCCTTTGAGCGCTCCTGTGTAATCTGAATTCAAGTACAGGAGGTTGGCTATGTCTCGTATACTTCTCAAATTGGTGGCCTTTGTTGCCATTTTCCTCGCATTAATTGTACCGGCTTCAGCGAGCGCGGGTGAGCGCAAGAGTTTTAGTATCGCCTGGTCTATCTACGTCGGTTGGATGCCCTGGGATTACGGCGATAATGCCGGCATCGTAAAAAAATGGGCGGACAAATACGGTATAGAAATCGATGTGGTGCAGATCAACGACTATATCGAATCCATCAATCAGTACACGGTCGGTCAGTTTGATGGCTGTGCCATGACCAATATGGACGCCTTGACCATCCCTGCCGCGGGCGGCGTCGATTCAACCGCGTTGATAGTCGGTGACTTCTCCAACGGCAACGACGGTGTGGTGTTGAAAGGGAAAAACTCACTGGCAGACATAGCGGGACAAAAGGTCAATCTGGTAGAGCTGAGCGTTTCCCATTATCTGTTGGCCCGGGGTCTGGAGTCGGTGGGTCTGTCGGAAAAAGATATCAAAGTCGTCAATACCTCGGACGCAGATATGGTCGCGGTCTACGGCACTGACTCGGTGACTGCCGTAACCACATGGAATCCGCTGTTGAGCGAAATTACCGCGATGCCCGCTTCGAACAAGGTGTTTGACTCCAGCCAGATTGCCGGTGAAATCATAGACCTGTTAGTGGTAAACACTGAAACTCTGGCGAACAACCCTGAGTTCGGCAAGGCTCTGACCGGTGCCTGGTATGAGATCATGGCAAACATGGCCTCCAAACAAAAGCTGGGTATCGAGGCGCGCAGCCAGATGGCAGCCGCATCGGGTACCGACCTCGCGGGTTTCGAAGCGCAACTCGATTCCACCAAAATGTTTTACCAGGCCGCCGACGCGGTCGCTTTTACCAATAGCGGTGACTTGTTGAAAACCATGGAGTACGTGGCAACATTCTCTTTTGACCATGGCCTACTCGGTGACGGTGCAGCTGATGCCGGCTTTATCGGTATTGAAATGCCATCCGGTGTTTTCGGTGACAAAAACAATATCAAATTTCGCTTTACCGACAGCTACATGAAAATGGCAGCGGACGGAAAATTGTAGCGACAACTATGGCCCCAGGCTCAACTTACTGGGCTTTGGGGGCCACAAGTTTCCAAGAAGAACGAAAAGAAGCCCTCGATGAAACGCCTACTGAACCAGCAACCGAGCACCTCTACCCGATTTTTTTTGGGCATGTTGCCGTTGGTGTTTCTATTGCTCGCCTACTTGCTGGGTTCAGAGGCCCGGCTTGCTGAAAATCCGAACGACAAGCTGATGCCGGCTTTTGGTTCGTTTGTTGACGCCATCGACCGCCTTGCCTTTGAGCCAAATAAGCGCAGCGGTGAATATCTGTTCTGGAACGATACTCTGGCGAGTATGAAACGCCTCGGCATTGCGGTTCTCATCAGTTCCTTAATTGGCCTGTTGTTCGGCATAGTGAATGGATTACTGCCGCTGGCGCGGGCCGGCCTGTCGCCTCTGGTGACGATAATTTCCTTGATACCCCCGATGGCGATACTGCCCATTCTATTTATTGTTTTCGGTCTGGGTGAACTCTCCAAGGTGGTATTGATCAGCATTGGTATAACGCCGTTTATTATCCGCGACCTGCAAGCCCGGGTAATGGAAATTCCGGAAGAAATTCTGGTCAAGGCACAGACCCTGGGTGCCAATACCTGGCAAATCGTACTGCGCGTGGTGCTGCCGCAGATCCTGCCTCGCCTGTTGGATGCGGTTCGTCTCTCACTGGGCGCTGCGTGGCTGTTTCTGATTGCGGCGGAAGCCGTGGCTGCCACAGAAGGCTTGGGTTATCGCATTTTCCTGGTGCGACGCTATCTGTCTATGGACATCATCCTGCCCTATGTCGCCTGGATCGCCATGCTGGCGTATAGCATGGATTGGAGCCTGAGAGCCTTGTCAAAGATGCTATTCCCCTGGTATTTCGGGATTGGTCGAGCCGCTGATACCGCGGTGAAGCCTCAGCAGTCAGTGGCGGTGGCTGACTAGTGAGCACCTTGATTGAAGCCAGCAATCTGTGGCGGGAGTACGGCAGCAATATCGTGCTGGAAAATATCAACGTAAAGGTCAATGCCGGGGAATTTATTACCATCGTTGGCGCCTCCGGTTGCGGCAAGACCACGTTTTTGAACATGTTGTTAGGCGTGGACAAACCCTCCCGCGGTGCTTTGCTGCTGCAAGGCCAGACGATCGCAGATGAACCCGGAGCGGATCGCGGCATCGTGTTCCAGAAGTACTCGGTGTTCAGTCATCTCAGCGTACTGCAAAATGTACTTATCGGTATGGAGTTTGAGAAATCTCCGCTACTGGCAAAGCTGTTTGGCTCTAGAAAAATCTCTGCCGAAGCGAGCGCCAGGCAATTGCTGGATGCCGTGGGCTTATCCCATGCACTCAATAAATATCCCTTTGAGCTGTCAGGGGGCATGCAGCAGCGGCTGGCAATTGCGCAATCCTTGATCAAAAAGCCACAAATTTTATTGCTCGACGAGCCCTTCGGCGCCCTCGATCCCGGCATTCGCAAGGACATGCATGAATTGATTTTATCCCTGTGGCGGGAGACCGGCGTAACCATTTTTATGACCACCCATGATCTTGCGGAGGGTTTCTACCTGGGCACGCGACTGTGGGTATTCGACAAGGTTCGAATCGACCCACAGGACCCGAATCGATACGGGGCGAAAATCACCTATGACATCCCCGTTGGTCAATCCGGCCCGGTATTGCTGGATAACATCAGTGACAAACTCAAGCGGATGCCTGCGTCTGGCACTCTGGCGGAAGAGGGAAAAAGATAGTGGAACAGATAGTGAAACAGGATGCGGATATAGTCTATCAAGATATTATCCCCGGTGGCGCGCACTGGTCGATGGAGCTTCGCAGGGGTATCCGGCTGCGACTGATCGATGGCAGCGGCGGTGCCAATGTCGGTATGTTGTTTTACAATCCGCGCAATTATCTTGAGCGCTATAACGCGCCCGATACACTCAAGTGCCAGCATACTTTCAAGTTGACCCGGGGCCACTGTCTCTACTCCGATATGGGGCGCATATTCTGCTCGATCGTCGATGACAGTTTTGGCTGGCACGATACTGTTTGCGGTAATCTCAGCGATGCCAATATGAAGAAAAAGTGGCCCGTCAAAACGTACCAACAGGCACACAATGACTGGACTATCAGTGGCGAACAGAGTTTTTTGGTGGAGCTCGCCAAATACGGGATGGGCAAAACAGATTTGGCAGCCAACCTTAATCTGTTTACTCGTGTATCTGTCGATGCTGAGGGCAAGCTGGCGTACAGCAGCCAGCAAAGCCGGGCCGGCGATTACATCGACCTCCGGTTTGAGATGGACACGCTGGTGTTGTTTCACACCTGTCCTCACCCTCTTGACGATGCCGAGGCATACCCGAAGCGGGCTGTCCGCTACCAACTGATGCATGCCGACGACGTTGCCGAGGATGATTTTTGCCGGAACAGCTGCCCGGAAAACCGGCGCGGCTTCGACAACAATCGAATTTATCATCTATGCGGTCACTGAGTCATGATTAGAGCGAGTCAACTTGTTGCCGAAAATGCTATCCGTCGCGAAGTGCTCGACGCCGGGGACTACTATATGAAAGTCCTCGCGGCAGGCGAAACCATGCGCATTCTCGATCTCGAGGGCAATCAAGCCGCTGACACATTGTTCTATGCCGCCGACAATCCGGCTGAGCGCTACAGTGCGATCGATACCATTCGTGAACAGGGCAATGTCTATCTAACAGCGGGCACCAGGCTACTATCCAATGCCGGCAATGTGATGCTGGAAATAGTCGCGGATACCTGCGGTCGCCACGACACCCTGGGTGGTGCTTGTGCCACCGAGAGTAATACCGTGCGCTATGCCCTCGATAAAAAATGTATGCACGCTTGTCGCGATAGCTGGATGTTGGCGGTGGCGGAAAATCCGGAATTTGGACTCAGCAAGCGAGACATTACTCACAATATTAATTTTTTTATGAATGTGCCGATCACCCCGGAGGGAGGGTTGAGCTTTGAGGACGGTATCAGCGACGCCGGCAAATATGTCGAATTCAGAGCGACCATGGATGTCATTGTGCTTATCTCCAATTGCCCCCAGCTCAATAACCCCTGCAACGCCTACCATCCGACCCCCGTCGAAATACTGGTTTGGGAGTAGCGTCAGTCGGCATTGCACAAGCGCTCGGGACGACCTGTGGCGCCTGCCAGGAGATCGGGACGACCCGAACGAAGTATCGGAAGTAAGCCATGTTTGACAAAGTCTTGATAGCCAATCGCGGTGCAATTGCCTGTCGAATTATTCGCACATTGAAGCAAATGAATATCCGCTCTGTGGTGGTATTCGCCGAGGCAGATGCCGGCTCATTGCATGTGCGCATGGCTGATGAAGCGTATAGCCTTGGCGATGGCGGCGCCTCTCAAACCTATTTGGACCAGCAAAAACTGTTCGACATCATAGCGAAAAGTGGTGCCCAGGCGGTTCATCCCGGATACGGCTTCCTCAGTGAAAACCCGGAATTCGCCAGCCGTTGCGAGCACCAGGGTGTCGTTTTTATCGGCCCCGATGCCGGCAGTATGAAAACCTTTGGCCTCAAGCACGAGGCCAGAGCACTGGCCGAAAAAATTTCCGTGCCATTGATACCCGGCACCGGGCTGTTGGCCAGCCAGGCCGCAGCGATTATCGCCGCCGGGGAAATCGGCTACCCGGTTATGCTGAAAAGTACCGCGGGTGGTGGTGGTATCGGCATGCAGGTATGCCACTCGCGCTCGGAACTCGAGCAGAGTTTCACGTCTGTGGTGCGGCTCAGCGAGAATAATTTCGCTAACGGTGGCGTTTTCCTGGAGAAATATATAGCCAGGGCGCGCCATATTGAAGTGCAGGCCTTTGGCGATGGCATGGGTGGTGTGATCGCCTTGAGCGAGCGCGACTGCTCGGCGCAACGGCGCAACCAAAAAGTTATAGAGGAGACGCCGGCGCCAAATTTAAGCCCGCAGCTTCGCCGGTCACTCCACGACACCGCTATCGCACTGCTGGCCGGCGTGAACTATGCGAGCGCCGGCACCGTTGAATTTATCTACGACGCCGACAGCAAGGAGTTCTACTTTCTTGAGGTTAATACGCGCTTACAGGTCGAGCACGGAATTACCGAAGAGATTTATAATATCGACCTGGTTGAATGGATGCTTGAGCAGGCCTGTGAGCCCATGGTGGACTTGCAGCAGCGGTACCAGCGTCTGGTGCCACGAGGCCATGCGATTCAGGCGCGCATTTACGCCGAAAATCCGGCTCGCGGGTTTCAGCCCTCGGCTGGCATTCTGAGCGAGGTTAACTGGCCCGATACTCCGGATGCCCCCGATACCAACTCCGTCAACTGTAAACTGCGGATCGATAGCTGGATCACCAGCGGTATCGAGGTGTCTACCTTCTTTGATCCGATGTTGGCAAAAGTTATTGTCCACGCTGAAGATCGAGAGTCGGCGATCGCCGGATTATCCAGCGCTCTCGCCCGGTGCCGGCTCTATGGTATCGAGACCAATGCGCGTTATGCTCGGCAAGTATTGACGCAGACGGTTTTTAAAAGCGGTGATATGACCACCAGCTATCTCGATAGTTGGAAATTCACCAGCCCCACGCTGGAAGTCATGGCGCCGGGAACGCTCACCAGCATCCAGGATTTGAGAGCTCGCCAGGGCTACTGGAAAATTGGCGTGCCCCCGAGCGGGCCCTTCGATAACTACAGTTTTCGTTTGGGCACGCGTTTGCTGGGCAATGATGATAGCTGTGCTGGTTTGGAAATTACCCTTGGCGGTCCCACTCTGAAATTTAATTTGCCGGCCCAGGTTGTGGTCACCGGTGCCGAGTTGCCGGTCACCCTCGACCAGCAAGCCCAGAGGCTTTGGACGGTTATCAATATCCAGGCGGGGCAGACGCTGGCATTGGGCACAGTAGCGATGGCAGGAGCCCGCGCTTATTTACTGATCAAAGGCGGATTGCAATGCCCTGAATATCTCGGATCCCGCTCAACCTTCACCCTGGGCCAGTTTGGCGGTCACGTCGGTCGCGCCTTGAGAACCGGTGATGTGCTGCATTACTGTGCACTGTCGGCGCCTGCGGCAAAGGGCTCGGTGCCGACACAGCTACGCCCTCGAATCGGTAATAGCTGGAATATTAATGTCGTCTATGGCCCCCACGGCGCGCCGGATTTCCTGACGCAGGAGGGCATCGCTGCATTTTTTGATGCCGAGTGGGAGGTGCATTACAACAGCAGTCGCACCGGCATTCGGCTGGTCGGTCCAAAGCCCGAGTGGGCGCGGGAGAGCGGTGGGGAGGCGGGTATGCACCCCTCCAATATTCACGATAATGCCTACGCTTTTGGCAGTGTCGACTTTACTGGTGACATGCCGGTTATTCTCGGGCCCGATGGGCCTTCGCTGGGTGGATTTGTCTGTCCCGCCACCGTCATCAACGCCGATTTGTGGAAGCTGGGACAACTCAAAGCCGGGGATAAAATCCGCTTCAACGCCGTTTCGATAGAATCGGCGGTGCGCATCGACAGCGACATCCTTGCCGGTCGCCTACCGGGGGCCGCTGAGCCCGTGCCGCCGAATTCATGCGTGATCAGGCAGTTGCGAATCGATGGCGAACTATCGGTTGTCATGCGACCGGCAGGGGACTGTTTCTTGCTGATAGAATTCGGCGAGCAGGAGCTGGATCTGGGGCTGCGTTTTCGGGTCGCAGCGCTAGAGAAGTTTGTTAGTGAATTGGCCGCTGCCGATGCCAGGCTGGCCGCAGCGATCACCGACCTGACTGCCGGCATTCGAAGTCTGCAAGTTCACTACAACCCGCATCTGCTTTCGCTGGATACATTGGTGACCCTGATTGAGGAGGCTTGTCATAGTATGGAGAGCCAGCACGATGTGCGGGTGCCGTCCCGGATTGTTCATTTGCCATTGAGCTGGGACGATCGTGCGTGCCACCAGGCGGTGCAAAAATACATGCAATCAGTTCGCTCTGATGCGCCCTGGTGTCCCGACAATATCGAGTTTATCAGGCGCATTAACGGTCTGGACAGCGCCGAACAAGTCAAGGAAATTGTGTTTAGCGCCGATTATGTGGTGATGGGCCTGGGTGATGTCTACCTGGGGGCGCCGGTGGCCACCCCGCTGGATCCGCGCCACCGCTTGGTAACCACCAAGTACAATCCGGCGCGCACCTGGACTGCTGAAAACTCTGTCGGTATCGGCGGCGCTTATCTATGCGTCTATGGCATGGAGGGGCCTGGAGGGTACCAGTTTGTCGGTCGCACCCTGCAAATGTGGAATCGCTACCTGAAGACGACTGAATTCCAGCAGCCCTGGCTATTGCGTTGCTTCGACCGCATTCGATTTTATCCGGTCACGAACCAGCAACTGGCGCAGATACGTCGGGACTTTCCCCGGGGCGATTACCCGCTAAACATTGAACAGGGTGAGTTCAGTCTCCAGGAGTATCAGCACTACCTGCAACAAAACGCCGGCAGTATTGAGGCGTTCGAGCAGCAACGGAAGCTAGCGTTTGAGCGGGAGTTACAGTACTGGCGCGACAGCGGTCAATTCCATTTTGACGCCTCACCCCAGCAGCAGGAAGATGAACCGGGTGTGGATATGCCGGAGGGATGTATCGCTGTCGAAAGTGCGGTCGCCGGCAGTGTCTGGCAGTTGTCCGTTAAAGAGGGGCAGCGCGTCAGGCGAGGCGATACACTCTTGATTCTGGAGTCCATGAAAATGGAAATTGAAGTCAATAGCCTGTGCGAGGGTGTTATCCGAAAAATTCTCAGGACACCGGGCTCGCATGTTGCACCCGGTCAGGTGTTAGTGCATATCGAGGTCACAGCAGCATGAATTGGCAACATCTGGATATCACTATTCGTGGGCTGAAAATCCATTACCAGCGAGGTGACTTCACACCCCGTGAATTATTGCTTCATCTACTGGAAAAGTCACTGGCCTTTGATCACAAGAATATCTGGATCAGCAAGCTGGCGCTGGTGCAACTGCAGCCCTACCTGGACAAACTGGCAGATAGCACACCGCAAGGTTTGCCCCTGTACGGCGTGCCCTTTGCCATTAAGGATAATATCGATCTGGCAGGCATCGCCACCACCGCCGCCTGTGCCGAGTTTAGCTACCTGCCTCAGCAGAGCGCGGTGGTGGTACAACAATTACTCGATGCGGGTGCCATACCCCTGGGTAAAACCAATATGGATCAGTTTGCCACCGGGCTGGCAGGCACCCGATCACCGCCACCCTGGGGACCTTGCCACAATGCCTTTGACGATGACTTTATCGCGGGTGGTTCCAGCTCAGGTTCGTCGGTCGCGGTATCACTGGGGCTGGTGAGCTTTGCGCTGGGGACCGATACCGCCGGTTCGGGGCGAGTGCCCGCGGCCATGAATAACCTGATTGGCTTGAAGCCCACCCGGGGCCTGCTCAGTAACACCGGCGTCGTGCCGGCCTGCCGCAGCCTGGATGTCGTGAGTATCTTTGCACTCAATGCGGTGGACGCCGGGGTAGTGTTTGACCATGCGCTCATGTTCGACCCGGCCGATCCCTATGCCAGACCGAATCCCTATGCCAATAGCCACCGCAGCAGCGGTGTGGGTGCGGGCGAGCTTTGTCTGGGAATTCCGGCACCCGGGCAATTGGAGTTTTTTGGCGATGTGCAGTGCGAACAGGTATTTCGGTCCAATGTTGAGCAGTGGCGCAGCCTCGGGGCCGAAATAGTCGAGATTGATTTTGAGCCCTTCACGGAGGCGGCCCACCTGCTATACCAGGGGCCCTGGCTGGCCGAGCGCACTATCGCTACCGAAAGCCTATTGCGGTCAAAGCCTCTGACCATGCACCCGGTGGTGCGTCAGGTCATTGAGCCCGGCGCGGCGGCAACGGCGGTGGCAGCTTTTAAATCCCAATACCTGCTGGGGGCCTTGAAGCGTCGCACCGATAGGCAACTGGCGAAAGTAGATATGTTGCTGACCCCGACCCTGGGACGGCAATTTCGCATCGATGAGATGCTCGATGATCCCATTGCTCTCAATAGCAAGCTGGGTTATTACACCAACTTTATGAATCTGCTGGACTACGCTGCCATCGCGGTTCCCGGTGGCTTTACCGCCAGAGGGCTGCCCATGGGTTTTACCTTGATGGCAGACAAATTTCACGACCAGCAATTACTCGCTTGGGCTAATTGTTGGCAAGGTCGGTTTTTGTCGATCCTCGGCAATACCGGCTTGCAGGATCAAACTGCCGAGCTGCCTACTTACAAATCTCCGGACTCTATCGATCTGGTGGTGTGCGGTGCCCACCTCGATGGCCTGGCGCTCAACTGGCAGCTCAGGGAGAGGGGAGGCTGTTTACTCGAGAAAACATTGACGGCACCCTGCTATCGGCTATTTGCCCTTGCCGATGGTAAACGCCCGGGCCTGGTGCGGGATGCTGAATCCGGCGAGCCTATTGAAGTCGA
The DNA here is from genome assembly GCA_965370135.1 of uncultured Cellvibrionales bacterium. Lineage (GTDB taxonomy): Bacteria > Pseudomonadota > Gammaproteobacteria > Pseudomonadales > JAHEGP01 > JAHEGP01. Next base: position 491 of record CBDUUA010000039.1, on the reverse strand, counting down.
GGTTTGGCGTGTGCCGTCCAGTGAGCTCGGCAGTTTCCTCGATGCGATACCGGCGCCGCTGGGTATCGGCAAAGTCGAGTTGCAGGATGGGCGCTGGCAAAGCGGATTTATCTGTGATGCATACGGCTTGCAAGCTGCCACCGATATCAGCGCCTATGGGGGTTGGCGTGCCTATTTGCAGAGTCGAGAAGACAGCCATTAGCCCTTCGAGGCATTGTTCAAAAAATTAGTCGTTGTGCCGTTGGCCCTTGACCAGCAATCCCATGGTTTTTCTCCTGTTGCGTTGCTGAAGTCCTGAAAAGCTGAGCCCGAAAACGAAAGTCTTTATACCCTGGCCTCGGGCTCAGCTTGTTGCCGGGGAATCAGCTGGATACGATCGGCAATGTCCTGATAGTATTTTGCATAGGATCAGCCCTCGGGGTCGAGTAGAAGGATTCAGTATGGCCACCTTTGAAGGTGTGCATAAATGCGGCTGCACCACTCATTCTTAT
>CBDUUA010000038.1:0-10660 GCA_965370135.1 uncultured Cellvibrionales bacterium | reverse complement strand
GAAAGGTATCCCACATCGAAAACACTGTGTACCGGGTATCGTCCGAATGACCGATTTCAGGGTCGAAATCCTGATAGGCGCCATCGGGGTCGTTGGGAAAGTCGGGATCGTTGGGACCGCCAGAATTGGGCTCGTAGGGACGGGATGGATCGTAGATTGGATAGGTGCCGCCGACATCGCTCACAATGCTGGGCTGGAACAGCGCATGATAGAGGTTGGTGTAGAAGCGGACGCGATCATCACTGCTGCCACCTTCAACTTCGATACGAGCAAGCTTTTCCTGCCAGGCCATCGCCGCCGCATCGCGCGCCTGATTGAAGGGCATTTGCTCCGCTTCCAGATTGGCCCAAGCCTGCTCAAGGCTGACATAGGACAGGCCAACCCACACGGTCACGGGCTTCGTGTGCGCCTTGTCATAGTGGAAAAACGCCATGGCGTCACCCTTGGCCGTGGTGTCGTCGCTGATAATGCCGTCTCCATCCTTGCCGGTAAGCAGGCCACCGTGCCCTTCAGTAACTACACCCACCGAATCGGCCTTGCGATCTGTGCGCAACGCGAAGTAGATTCGTCCACCCCCCGGTTCGGTACAGAATAAGCCGAAGCCTGCGGAGCCCTGGATCTCGGTTGGCCCCATCACTTCCACATCGCCTCTCCTCATGATATAGGAGATGCCGAGCGCCGGGTCGATGGTAATATTAGCCGGCTCTCCCTTGGGGAACCAGAAGCGAAATATTGCAGTTCGGGGCGTTGCCGTCATCTCGGCGATCGTGCCCTTGCCCCCGGGCTCCTCGGTGTCGCTGAGCTCCACACCGTAGTAGCCGGCAAAAGCGACCTCGTTGCGGTAGAACTGGCCGTAGCCAGCCAGGGCACTGGGGGAATCGGAATCCCCGAACAGGGGCGCATAACCCGCACCCGTGGGCGGCGTATCACCGAGGGTCGCCGCCACCACCGGCAGGCCAAAATCTGCACAGCCGACGCCACTCAGATGGGTTAAGCCAAAGCCGTGAATCTTGGGTTCTCCGAAACGGTAGCCGGCATTGGTGAACTCGTGCACGGCATTATCCAAGGCGCCGTCCAGCCTGTTATGGGGGCTGGGGGAAGCCATGCCCCAGGGTACCTGCACCCCAGGGAAGACCATGCCGTCGCCCGCAGTACCAATAAACGGGTCGACCTCGCCCGCCAGCGGCGCACCGATAGGTGGGTTTGGCGCTTCCCAGCCACGCCCGTAGGCGCCACCGGGGATATTGCCGCTGGGGGGCTTGGCAGAAGCTGCGCCGGGTAAAATGGCCAGGGTCAGTAGGCCGACACAACAGCGATGAGCAATATTGAGTTTAATCATGGTTGGTGTCCTTTAAGAGTCTTTTCAGTATTTGATTATTTTTTTTAAAACAAAAAAGTTTATAACAAAAAGATTTTTACAAAAGGATAGGTAGACGCTCGCTCAACGACTCACTAAATAATTATCTTTATCTCCGCCCGGTTTTCCGTAAGTTCACATACCCATATTCACCGTTCCCATTTTCAGGAAGGAGGGAAGGGCAGAACCAAAAAACACCCACAGGCACAGCAAAAAGATGCTCGTTCAATGTCGAAATATGACTGCTATGCTAGCGTATTGTGTCGGGCCAGATTCCGCCTTTCACCGTATCGTGTCAAGCTGTTTTCGAACATCGCTTACACTTTTGTCATCAAAAGAAAACAGTAAGAGCCGTGAAGCGCCGGGCAAAGCCATGCTACTATTTGAAAAATATAGCTTTTTATAAACTGATTCTAATAATCTGCATCTATGGGGAAACCATGACCACACCAATGACCATCAATGATTTTCTCGACCGGGCGGCGCTGGTATATCCTGACCGGGTGGCTATAGTCGATGAAACCGATCAGCCGGCCACGCCGCTGGCGGATATCAGCTATCGCCAGCTGGCGGATATGCGTCGCCAAATCGGCGTCGCTATGGACAAGCTCGAACTGGCAATGGGGGCGAGGGTGGCGATCGTCAGCCAGAACTCAGCTCGAATGCTGACCATGCTCTACGGCGTGAGCGGCAATGGCCGGATCATGGTGCCGATCAATTTTCGCCTCAAGCCGGATGAGATTCGCTACATCGTTGAGCACTCGGGGGCCGAGGCCTTGCTGATCGATCCGGAGTTGGCTGACAGCCTGGCGGATATTCCCTGCAAGCATCGCTGGATATTGGGGGAGGAAAGCGATGCGGTCTGGTATGGCCACGACGGCGAGCCGCAACCCTGGCTGGCCGACGAATCGGCCATATCCTCTATCGACTATACCTCGGGCACCACGGCGCGGCCGAAAGGGGTGGAGCAAACCCACCGGGCTCGCTGGACCAACTCGGTGGTCTGGGGCTGGCAGATGGGCGTCAGTGATCGCGATGTATTCTTGCATGTGGTGCCGATGTTCCATTGTGATGCCTGGGGCATGCCGTTTACCGCGGCGGCGATGGGTGTCAAGCAAGTGGTATTGCGCAAAGTTGACGGTGCCGAAATCCTGCGCCGTGTGCGCGATCATGGTGTCACCTGGATGGGCGGCGCGCCGGCAGTGTGTGCTGCGGTTCTCGATGCCGCGGCAGACTGGGAGGGGGAAATCCCCGGTAGCGGTAGCCTGCGTATACAAGTGGCCGGCGCGCCGCCGCCGACGTCGATTATTGAGCGGATCGAGTCTGAGCTCGGCTGGGAATTTGTCCAGTTATACGGACTTACGGAGACGGCGCCGCTGCTGACCATGACGCGCTCCCGCGCCGAGTGGGATGAGTTGGCTCCCCGTGACCGCGCAAAGAAGCTGGCCAGGGCAGGTGCTCCGGTGGTGGGTGTCAGTATGAAGATCAGTCCATCCGGTGAAATCCTTGCCCGGGGTAACCATGTCCTGAGTAGCTACTGGCAGAATCCGGAGGCGACCGAAGCGGCGTTTGAAGATGGCTGGTTCCGCACTGGCGACGGTGGCTATGTCGACCAGGAAGGCTACTACACGATTACCGATCGACGCAAAGACGTCATTATTACCGGCGGCGAAAACGTCAGTTCGATCGAAGTGGAAGACGTTCTGTTTTCCCACCCCGAGGTAACAGAGGTGGCGGTGATCGGCGTGCCCCACGATAAATGGGGAGAGACGGTAAAGGCGCTGGTCGTTACCCGCGACGGCTCTGAGGTCACCGAGGCAGCTCTCATCGAGCACTGTCGCAACGCAATGGCACATTTCAAGTGCCCGACGTCAGTCGAGTTCAGGGCTGAACTCGCTCGTACTGCGACCGGAAAATTACAGAAATACAAACTTCGAGCCCCCTACTGGGAGGGGCACGAGCGGCAGGTCAATTGATTGCCGGGCCATAAAGCTTCAACCTGGAATCCGCAGTTGGACTCTCAATGACGGCTACTCGACATAATCCGGAACTCGGGATTTTCATGTTTATGCCGAGCTCGGCATAAACATGAATCGTGGCCAGACCTCTGTTTGCGGCCCTGCCGACGGCGTATTTCACTTTGCAGCTGCGCGCAACGATGGCGATCCCGCACCATGAGCTCCACCGGAAGTCGATCCTGTAAATAATATACTTGCAAAGCGATTTCCTGCGAGCGTCGGTGAGCAGCGGGCGAGATTGCCCTGGCTTGGCTGCGCGGCGTAAAGCAAGTTAACGACACGCTCCAGGTGTGTCAATCCGCCGGTGCAAGAGAGTACGGTCTTTCCGGAATTATGGTAAAATAGCCAGCACACGATCTCCTTAGTTAGTCCGCAAATAAAGGTGTCCCGGGCCGAATAAAAAGTCCATTCGAATGAGGCTAAACACCATGAACCGGGCTCTCCTCCCCACCGATCAGCAATTACGCCACCGCCTGGGTATTCCTGAAGATGCCGAGCGAGTGCTGATTTTTTCTGAAACGAGCCATTGGGATCCCAATTGGCTGTTTACAGCTGAAGAGTACTTCGAGCGATTTGTCCAACGTAACCTCGACCAGGCTATCGAAGAATTGCAACGGGAATCGCGTCGCGTCTATTCAGTTGAGTGTATGTTCTTCTTGCGAATGTACTGGGATCGCAACCCGGCGCAGCGAGACACTATTCGCGAGTTGGTCAATACCGGACAGTTGCGCCTGACCAGCAGCGGAGTGACCACCGCCGACACAATACTACCAGGCTCAGAGGCTATCTTGCGCGACCTGCTCATTGGCCAGGAATGGCTGCGCGCGAACGGGATGGAACAAGAACCCGGACTGGCATATTTTGCAGATAGTTTCGGTTGCACACCGACCCTTCCCTCCCTTTTGCAAGCTGCCGGTTTTGATCACGTGGCCATCACGCGTATTGATGGAATGTATTTCCTGGGCTGCGATGTGGAATTACCGGGGCGGTTCCCCAGGGCAAGCTCAAGTGCACAAAGACTGCTGATTCAGGAGCGCAGCCTGGACTTTGTCTGGCGTGATCAAAATGGCGCCCAGGCCTTGTGTCACTGGAATGCTTTTACCTATGGTCAGGGGGATATGCTCGCCTACGGCGGCGTGGCCCGTGTGTATCTTGCCAAATTTGCCTTCCCCATGCGATCCGACCGCCATATTGCGCGCCGCATCAAGCAGTATGTTGCTAAACTTGCTCCCTTGAGCCGCACGCCCTACATGCTCTGTCCGATCGGTTTTGATTTTGTCGAGCCAATCCCCGACCTCATCGCCCTGCTTGATCGTTACAACCAAAACCACTACCCATCCACAGGCGTCTGGGCGGTCAATGCCGGGATGGACGACTATTTTGCGCTGCTTGAACCTCATCAGGATAAGCTTCCTGAATTGGTGCTGGACCCCAACCCTTACTGGACAGGTTTCTACACCGCCCGACCCACCCTCAAACAACGCTGTCGCAAGCTGGTCGACGATCTGCTACTGGCAGAAAAATTATCCTTTCTGCCTGAAAATCGCGGGGCTGAAAAGATCATTTCCAACGAACTTGAAGATCCGTGGTGGCAGGCGGCACTCTCTAATCATCACGACCTTATCACCGGCACCTCGCCGGACAAAGTCGTAGAAGAAGAGCAAATCCCCTGGCTTGATCAAGCAGCAGATTCGGTTGCTGTGGTTGTGGATCGCCTCGCATCCGCTCTGCCCGCATCCGACGCGACGACGGCCGGCTCCAAACCTTTGGTCTGGAGCCGGAAAGATGGCAGAGTTCAAATCAAGAGCGCCTATTACGACATTGAACTGTCTGAAGATGCCGGCGGAGCAATTGTCAAGCTACAATCCGCGGATACGCAGACACCTTTGATTACAGGCCTCTCAAACGACCTGGTCAGTTATCGCGATTCGGGGGGCCTCTGGCGCATGGGATTTGAATTTGCCGGCGGCATCTGGAAAGAGTCAATGCGAGCCAGCGATCGTTCAACCCGGATACAGGTGCACGAGAGTGATAACGGCCTGGAGATCGTTAGCCGTATCGAACTTAACGGCGAGATATTCCTCCGGCGGATGCACTTGTGTAACGACTCGCCGGTGATTCACTTTCGCGTTGAAGGCAAAGCCGCCGAGGGGCATTCCATTACCGTTCGTTTTGCAACCGGCATCGCCTCGAAAACCTTGTCAATGGATACGCCAGGCGGGGTGATCGCCCGCCCGCCAAAGCGGATCTACGATCCCACCTTCTGGCCGTTGCATCAATTCGCCCATATCCAGGAGGATAATAATGGGCGCGGCCTTGCCATTCTCCAACCCATGCCTGGAGCAGTTTTCTACCAGCCAGATGGCCAGCTCGAATTGGTTGCGATGCGCAACGCCACCCGGGAAAAAATATTCGGCTTGATTGGCATTCCCGGTAACCCGGCCAGCGGCCACGAACGCGAAAGCTATGCTTGTGAATATGCCTTAATGTTTACCCAAAGCGGCGATTGGCGGGATAACAACATTCATCTTACGGCGCGAGATATTGTAAACAGCCCATGGAGTAATCCCAGGGATACAGTGCTGCGCAGCCTCGCCGATTCCAGTGTCACTACCAACTCTCCCGATGTATGGGTCACGGCAATTAAACCGGCATCGCGGGGAGCGGGGATCATCGTGCGCCTGTATACGCCCGTCTTAACAGAAGCACCGGTGATAGTTACAAGCCCTCACCTCGAGGTGGCAAAAGCCTGGCTATGCGATGCCCGCGAGCGCGATCTGGAACCTCTGGATGTACGAGATGGCACTGTTCGTGTGACGATGCCGGGGACGGTTACTACAATCAGATTGCTGCAAGTTTAGTACCGTTCGGCGTAGTTCACTTTGAGCGCATCTTCGGCTACGGCAATCAACACCTGCCCGGCATCATGGCCGTTTTACTGCTGAGCCAAACAAGCACTGAACAGCAACCGGCTAAAACCGGCGCGGGGTTTAAACCACGTGATGAAAAATTCCGGGCATACGATTGCTTGATGATAAAAAAACAGCTTTAATTAAGTGTCCCCTCGGTAACTTCTGCTTCCGGGCGGGCACTTAATAATAATAGTTACGCAGAATAAAACACTGACAACTCCGGTTATCATCTTGATCGCTATACACCAGCGAATAGCCCGACCCGCCAGCTTGTTGTGCGCCTGTCTGGCGTTGTTAGTGCTACTGCCAGTCTCCCCCCGGGGCCAGGCAGCCCCCCCTGAATACTCACGTATACTGCCCATGGTAGCGCAATCATTGCTGCTGGATACTGCGCTGGCGGGCGAGCGCCTGATCGCAGTCGGCGAGCACGGGCATGTAATCTATTCGGACGATAGCGGTAAGCACTGGCAGCAGGGCAAGGTACCGACCACTCAGATGCTGACCGCCGTCTTTTTTACTTCGCCAAAAAAGGGCTGGGCAGTCGGTCACGATGGAATCATTCTTTTCACCAGGGACGGCGGTGAGAACTGGATTTTGCAGCGGGACGGACTGGCGTCGCAACAACAAATCAACCTGGAAAACCGCGAAAAAACCCACCTGCGCGTGAGGGAACTGGAGCAGGCTCTTACCGCTATCGATGACGAAAGTGACGACGCCCGGACCAGGGCTGAACTGGAGCTTGAACTCGATGACGCCACTATGGATCAGGAGGACGCGGATCTAACCATGGAAGAGGCCATCTCCGCACCCCCGCTGATGGATATCTGGTTCCGGGACGAAAACACCGGTTGGGCCGTGGGTGCCTTTGGCACCGTGGTACACACCAGCAATGGTGGCCAAAGCTGGCTGACGCACGCCGGCGCCATCGACAACGAGGATGAATATCACTACTACGCTATCACCGGCGACCGCGATGGCCGCCTCTTTATTGCCGGGGAGGCCGGCGGCCTGTACCGAAGCATAGATGCGGGGGCCAGCTGGGAAAGCCTGGACTCACCCTATGATGGCTCCTGGTTTGGCGTGTTACATAGCGACTCGCCTGAGCTACTGTTGGTTTTCGGACTTCGAGGCAGTATTTTCCGCAGCACCGATTTTGGTGATAGCTGGCGTGCGACAACAAGTACAAACACCATGACCCTGGCCGGCGGTAATATCGCGCCGGACGGCACCATTGTGCTGGTGGGAAGCGTGGGCGCCGTATTATACAGTAGCGATGATGGCGGCACCTTTGAAGCGCAAATGCAGGAAGATCGGCGCAACCTGAACTCGGTAATTTCCACACCGGGCGGCAATTACTATGTAGCGGGCCAGGCCGGTATCCGATCTCTCAAGCTGCCGATCGCATATCGACAGAGCGGGGCGCCCGCCGACAATAGCATCGAGCCAGCGCCATGAATCAATCCGACCAGACCTCCAGCATCGATTCGCAAGACACCAGTAAAAACTCGCAGCAACCCGGCCCGTTCGTTTCTGATGAGCGGTTTCTCGAGCGCATCATCTTCAGCAACCGGCCACTCCTGTTGATATTGTTCGCTCTCGCGACAGTGTTCCTGGTTTATAAATCCACCCAACTCAGGCCCGATGCGAGCTTTGAAAAGATGATTCCCATGGGGCATCCTTTCATCCAGTCCTTTATGAAACACATCAATGACCTGGGGGCGGCGGGCACCACTATTCAGGTGGTAGTAGAACGTACCAGCGGCGATATCTTCGACCCCGACTACCTGGATACTCTGGCGAAAATCAACGATGAGGTATTTTACCTGCCCGGGGTCGATCGCAACCGCATGCGCTCGCTCTGGACTCCGAATGTGCGCTGGACCGAGGTCACCGAACAGGGTTTTGAAGGCGACAAGGTGATCGACGCTAACTACGACGGCTCGCCGAAATCGATGGAGCAACTCCGTCAGAATATCCTGCGCTCCGGGGAAGTCGGCCGCCTGGTAGCAGACAACTACCAATCAAGCATGGTGGAATCGCCCCTGTTCGATCGCGACCCCAAAACCGGGGAGCCGCTGGACTATTGGGGCTTGTCGCGGGCGCTGGAAAAAGACGTGCGTGAAAAGTACCAGAGCGACGATATCAAGATCCATATTATCGGCTTCGCCAAAGTCATCGGCGACTTGCTTGAAGGCCTCAAGGCGATCTTTCTGTTCGGGGTTATCACTCTGGTCATTACTGCCATTCTGCTTTTTCTCTATTCGCGCAGTATCAGTGGCACCTTCGCGCCGCTGTTCTGTTCCATAGTCGCAGTGATATGGCAACTCGGCCTGCTCAGCACTGCGGGCTACGGTCTCAGTGCCTACTCCATGCTGGTGCCCTTCCTGGTGTTTGCGATCGGCGTCAGTCACGGTGTACAGTTTATTAATGCCATGGCTATCGAAATGTCCAGGGGTGCGAGCAAGGAGCAAAGTGCTCGCCTGGCCTTTCGCGCGCTGTATGTTCCCGGCATGATCGCACTGATCTCCGATGCCATCGGCTTTATCACCATGCTGATAATCGATATCGAGGTAATCCAGGATCTTGGCATCGCCGCCAGCATCGGCGTCGCCGTTATCATTCTCACCAACCTGGTCTTGCTGCCTATCCTGATGTCTTATTTCGGCATAAAACCCACCGCCCTGGCCCACATGCAGTCGTTACAGGAAAAAGAACCCGCCCACTGGCGCGCCCTGTCCTTTTGCGCCAATAAAAAAGTGGCGCCCATCTCGATTATCATTGCCCTGGTGGGTTTCGGCATCGGCGCCATTGGTGGTCAAAACCTGAAAATCGGCGATCTGGATCCCGGCGCACCGGAACTGCGCCCCGACTCCCGTTACAATCTGGACAATCAATTCGTCACCGAGAACTACACCACCAGCTCCGACGTGATGGTGGTAATGGTGGAGACAGAAGAAAATGAATGTTTCCGTTACGACAATATGGAGGCTGTCGATCGTTTTACCTGGGAGATGGAGAATGTGCCGGGCGTCAACAGCGCCATTGCCGCCACCACGGTTTCGAAACTGGTCTCCGCAGGCTACAACGAGGGCAATCTCAAGTGGGCCACTATCGTTCGCAATCAACGCGCCCTGGATAGCACTTTCGGCCAGGTGCCTGAAGCGCTGGTGAACCAGCGTTGCAGCCTGCTGCCAGTGGCACTGTTCCTGGATGATCACAAAGCGGAAACCCTGCAGCGAGTGGTGGGCGCCACCCAGGCTTTCGCCACACAAAGTGACAATACAGGCCTGCATTTTACCCTGGCGGCGGGGAATGCAGGTATCGAAGCAGCTACCAACCAGGTGGTTGCCAACGCCCAAACACGCATGCTGGTGCTGGTCTATTCCGTGGTGTGTCTGCTGGTGTTTATCAGTTTCGGTTCCTGGCGAGCAGTGGTCTGTATCGTCATTCCGCTGATGCTGACCTCGGCCCTGTGTCAGGCCCTGATGGCTTGGCTAGGTATCGGAATCAAGGTTGCCACCCTGCCGGTTATCGCACTGGGGGTTGGGGTCGGTGTCGACTACGGCATCTACATCTACAGTCGTTTTACCAGTTTTCTGCGCCAGGGCATGCCGATACAGGAAGCCTGGTTCAACACCCTTAAAACCACCGGTAAGGCGGTCAGCTTTACCGGGATGGCACTGGCACTCGGTGTTGCCACCTGGATCTGGTCGCCGATCAAATTCCAGGCCGATATGGGTATGTTGCTGACCTTTATGTTCCTCTGGAACATGGTGGGCGCACTGTGGTTACTGCCGGCACTGGCTTGTTACGTGGTCAAGCCAGAGAACTTCGCAGCGGCCACCCAGCGCAAGGAGCATCAAGCAGCTACCGGTCACTAGCCAGATCTAACCATCAGGCACCAACAATAACGAGTAGCATCAGCGGGGAAATCCATGACAAGCCAACAGCACTGCAAGCGGGTACGCCCGGGGGCGTTACCGACCCTTTGTTTCGCCGTACTGGGCTGCCTCAACAGCCAGGCACAAGCGCTGTTCTTTCAATTCGGTGATGACGCCACCCTGGATATCGACACCACCCTGAGCTATGTCGCGCAGTGGCGTGTACAGGAGCAGAGCGAGGGCCGCTTGTCTCCTTTCGTCGGCGACATCAGCAACCCTGTAGATCGCGGTGTTAAACTGTTCAACGCAGCCAACAACGACGACGGCAACCGTAACTTCGATAAGGGCCTGGTATCCAGTAAATTCACCGCAGTGGTGGACCTGGATTTTGGCTGGCGCAACCTCGGTGTCTTCCTGCGGGGGCGGGCCTACTACGATACCGCCTATATGAATCAAACTACCGATATGGATGCAGTCGGCTACCAGACCTAT
>CBDUUA010000037.1:0-10678 GCA_965370135.1 uncultured Cellvibrionales bacterium | reverse complement strand
ATTTCTTTGGTTTTGTCCCAGGTGTCGGCGCTAAACTCTTTGGTTTCGCTCCAGGCATCCGCACTGGCCGACCTGGCGCTATCCCAGCTATCGGCACTTGCCTCGGCGGTTTTATCCCAGGCTTCTGCACTCGCTTTAATCGCCTCATCCCAGGCGCTGGAGAACTCCGAAGCCGTCACCGTGCCGCTGACGACCGACAGCAAGCCCAGCAGGGGCAACGCGAGAATCGATTTGGCTGCGGTCATACGCATCCCCTTATAATTCAACACCGAGAGTACATTTAACACCGAGAGTACATTCAACACTGAGAAATATCGCGCCTACCATTCGCTCAGGGAGGGCCCGAATACATGGCGAGACTTGCCGATAACATGCTGGCTATGGCCAACGATAAGAGGATCAGGGCCGCGCAGCACAACCCTGTCTTTGTCGGGATAATCCAACTGGTTCAGAAAATGCAACATGCAATTGACCCGCGCCCTCTTCTTATCCGTAGACTTGATCACCGTCCACGGTGCATCTGCGGTATCGGTATAGAAAAACATCGCCTCTTTGGCTTCGGTGTAGTCATCCCACTTGTCCAGGGAGGCCTTGTCTATGGGTGACAATTTCCATTGTTTCAAGGGACTAATCCCCCTGGAGTGAAAGCGCTTCAACTGCTCATCCTGGGTAACAGAAAACCAGTATTTAAACAGCTTGATACCGCTGCGCACCATCATCCGCTCCAACTCCGGCGTCTGGCGCATAAACTCCAGGTAATCTTCCGGCGTGCAAAATTCCATTACCCGCTCCACCCCTGCGCGGTTATACCAGGAGCGGTCGAACATCACCATCTCGCCCTTGGTGGGGAACAGCCTGACATAACGCTGAAAATACCACTGACCCTGCTCCTGCTCGGTGGGCTTTTCCAATGCCACCACCCGAGCACCACGAGGGTTGAGGTGCTCCATAAAGCGCTTGATAGTGCCCCCCTTACCCGCCGCATCGCGACCTTCAAACAGCACCACAATCTTCTGCCCGGTATCCTTGACCCATCGCTGCACCTTGAGCAGCTCGACCTGCAAGTGAGCTTTTTTCTGCTCGTAATCCTTGCGGCCAATTTTATTTTTGTAGGGAAACTCGCCGGTAAGAAATAACTCGCGAATAGCGGCCGGGTCATGGCGCAGCACCGACTGCTCATGACGCGAATCCATGACCGGTTGCTGATCATGCTTTGACGATACTACCGACTTGCCCTTAGCAGTTGACTTTTTAGCCGCTAGCTTTGCCTTGTCGTCGGACTTCGCCGGCAGCGTGGTGGGCTCGGTTGTTGGTTTCGAATCGTCGGTCGCGCCCGACTCGGGGGCTTTGTTTGCGCTCTGCACGTTTGTCGTGGATATCTCGCCGCTGCTATTACTATTGTTCATTAGCTGTTCCGTCACCAAAGTCAGTAGTAGGATCTAGCAGTAGAACATAAAGGCATAAAGTTGCCAATGATATAAATCATGAATACCAGCACTCCGTCAAAGAGGCCGAGTTGGCGCTCTGGCAGCGACGGCTTTCAGGGCTCCAGTTCCGTCCAGCGCTGGTACAGCGCCTCCAGCTCTGACTGTAGCTGGGCGAGCTGCTGTAATACCTGCTGCACACACTGGTGGTCGCCTTGATAGAAGTCCGGCGCGGCTATTTGCGCTTCCAATTCACCCTGCCGGGTCTCGGCCTGCTCGATCAGCAGCGGCAACTGATCGAGTTTTCTCTGATCCTTGTAGGATAGTTTTTTAACGGCGCTGGCAACCGATTTTGCCGTTAGCGGTTTGGCGGCCGCAGATGTTGGCTGCTGCTGGGTAGCGCGCAGGGAGCCGCCCCGGGCCACCCAGTCGCGATAACCACCAATATACTCGCCCACGATACCATCGCCCTCGAGCACCATAATGCTGGTGACAACATTGTCCATAAACTCGCGGTCGTGACTGACCAATAACACCGTGCCCTTGAAATCCAGCAGCACTTCTTCCAATAACTCCAGGGTCTCGACATCGAGGTCGTTGGTGGGTTCATCCAACACCAGCACATTGGCGGGCTTGCTAAACAAGCGCGCCAATATTGCCCGGTTCTGTTCTCCGCCGGACAAGGATTTTACCGGTGTTCGCGCGCGCTCCGGACTGAATAGAAAATCGCCCAAATAGCTGATGGCGTGGCGCTGCTTACCATTGATCTCAATAAACTCGCGCCCCTCGCAGACATTGTCGATCAGGTCTTTTTCACCGTCCAGCTGCCGCCGCAATTGGTCGAAATAGGCGATATGTAAATTGCTGCCAATTTTGACTTCGCCCTGCCGGGGCTGCAGCTCGCCCAGCAGCAGCTTCAACAAGGTGGATTTGCCCGCACCGTTGGCGCCCACCAGGCCAATGCGGTCACCTCGCAAAATGGTGGTGGAGAAATCCGCGATCAAAGGGGTATCGTCGTAGCTATGGGACACACCTTTTAATTCGACCACAATTTTGCCGGAGCGCGCCGCCTGGTCCAGCGAGAAGTCCGCACGACCCTGTTGTGCGCGCCGCTCGCGATGCTGGTCACGCATGGATTTTAGTGCCCGCACTCGCCCTTCATTGCGGGTGCGTCGGGCCTTGATGCCCTGTCGTATCCATTGCTCTTCCTGTGCCAGTTTCTTATCGAATAGCTTGTTGGCCTTTTCCTGGGCCGCCAGCTCCTGCTCGCGATACACGAGAAAGCTGCGGTAGTCCCCACGCCACGAATACAGCGCGCCACGATCCAGCTCGACAATGGTGTTGGCCACATTTTGCAGAAACTGCCGATCATGGGTCACGAACAAAATGGCTCCGCGAAAATCCTGCAGCTGCTTTTCCAGCCATTCGATGGCCGGAATATCGAGGTGGTTAGTGGGTTCGTCAAGCAATAGAATATCGGGATCCTGCACCAGCGTACGAGCCATGGCTACCCGCCGGCGCCAGCCCCCTGACAACTCGCGCATCAGCTTATCGGCCGGCAACTGAAACTGACTCAATACCGTCTCCACCCGCTGTTGTAAACGCCAGCCATCCCGCGCCTCCAACTGCTCCTGGATCTGCTCGAGTTGGCGCAGGCCGTCGGCATCGGGCTTCAGCACCGCATGATGATAGCGCTTCAGTAACTCACCCACCTCCTGCAAGCCGCCGGCCACGTAGTCGTACACCGACAGTTGATCCGCCTCCGGCAAAGACTGGTCAAGCCAGGCCACTTTGACGCCGGGGCGCAACCAGCGCTCACCACCATCCGGCACCATGAGACCTGCAAGCACCTTGATCAAGGTGGTTTTGCCCTCGCCATTGCGGCCCAGCAAGCCCAGTTTGTCACCCCGTGACAGGGTCAGGGCCAGGCCGTCCAGCAACACTCGCGGACCGTAGTGTACGGACACGTTATCCAATCGCAACAGCGGCATTTATTCAACCTGTAAGAATCGCAACCTGTAAGAAGTCGACACGGTAAATCGGAGCAGAGGCTACACCACTGCCGGGGTGAAATTCAACCAGCAGCTTGTCCCGGAATGGCGTTGGTAGCGAGGGCAGTCCGTTCTCGGACGGCCTCCTGGTGGCTTATTCGGAGTCTTCGAGGCCCTCGAAGTCCTCCGCGTCAGTAACCGGCTCGGCCGCGGCGGGCCTGTCCTTTCCATTTTGGGATGTATGCAGCGTGGAGGGCAAGCCCGACTCGGGGTCGGCGGCATCAATGACAGCATCCTCACTGGACTGTATACCAATGCGAAAAGCCGCGAATCCAGGCATGACCACCTGATTCAGGGCCATGCCCAACACGCGACCGCGGTAGGGCGACAAAATATCGGTCCTGACATTGGTAATTGGATCCGTGACCGTACCCAGTACCTCATCTTCCTTAACGACCTCACCCAGCTCAACCTTGCTAAAGAGGATGCCACCCTGGTCGGCCCGCACCCAGGAAGACTGGTAGTAAACCGGCTCGTGCTTGCCCCAAAAGCTGGACTTCTTGATCATGCCCATTTTACCGAGCAAGCTCTGAACCGTCTTGACTCCGTGATTGACTTCCTTTTCCTGCAGTCGCATCGGCTCTCCGGCCTCCAGGGTCACCGCGGGAATGCCCGCCGCCACCGCTGCCTTGCGCAGGGTGCCCATTGAGCCTTCACTCTGCAGCACCACAATGCCGTCAAAACCCTGGCTCAGCTCCAGCACCTCGGCTTCACGCAGATCGGCTCGCAATTGCGGCAAATTGGTGCGATAAAAGGAGCCGGTATGGAGATCCACCAAGGCGTCGCAGTGGCTGATCACCTGCTCGAAAAATGAGTGGGCGATGCGGGATGCTGAACTGCCCTTGGGGTCCCCTGGAAAAAAGCGATTCAAATCACGGCGATCGGCCAGGTAGCGGGAGCCGCGGCGGAAACCCTGCAAGTTGACAATGGGCACACCGACAACGGTTCCTGTAAGCTTTTTTGCATCCAGGTCATAAAGCACCCGGCGCACGATTTCGATACCATTGAGTTCATCACCGTGAACAGCAGCGGTCAGGCATAAAACCGGGCCTTTTTTAGCCCCGTTGACCACCAGCACCGGCGTAGGCGCCTCGATACCCTCAAAGGACTGACGCGGCGACCATGACAGACGCGTCGAGGTACCCGGGGCCACTTCGGCGCCCAGCATAACCAGTGGCGGCAGCGATTCGGGTGTCACTACTTTCGGCGCCGGAGGCGCGGTGGGTTTACCCTCGATTGACGCGGTGATATCCAGCGGCCGCGCCACCTCATCGGCGGCTTGCGCAGTCGGAGTACTCTCTACTACTTGCAACGGCAGTGACTCGGTCACCGGTTCACCCAGATCCACGCTTTCTGCCCGTGCCGGTTCAAGCGCTTGCGTATCGACCACCGCAGCCGCTTCATCCGCTACTACCGCATCGCCCGCCACCACCTGTAGTGGCAATGACTGATCTACCGGCTCGTCAAGATCCACCTGCGGAGCTCGCTTGGGCGGAGTTTCCGGCGCCGATTCATGGCTTCCGGTTGCCACCGCTTCCGCCGCCAACTGCGGCGCTGCCGGTGAAGGCTCAACAGCCCAGATCGCACCCGGCCACACCATGGCCAGCCAGACCCCGACCAGACAGGCAATAGCGCTGCCAGAGCCAGCTTCAAGCCCGCCGGTTTTATCTGTAAGCCAGTTTTTTTTCATCACCATCGCTGTAATATGCAGATCCAGCATCCTTTTGTTGTGGTTTGTGTTGTGGTTTGCGTTGTGGTTCGCGGCTACCCGCTTCGCTGACAAAGAGAAGCTCGCAACCTTGCATTAATTGACACTGTACTAACAATTGGTTAACGGTGTGCCAATTATAGCCAAAGGACGAACGCGCAAGGGAAAAACTTGCCCCGGGTAGTATCACCTTGAGCAACAATCACCTTGAGCAACAATCACCTTGAATAACAACTACTGCTCGACCACAAAGTCCATCACCTCGCGCCACCAGTGCTCGTCCGGGGCCACCGGCCAGCTATTGTGACCGGCACCGGCAAACCGCCATAGCTTTTTTAGCCCCGGCAGCGACTCGTACAAGATCATAGAGCGCACCTCGGGAATAATTGCATCATCTGCGGCCACCAACAGCGCCACCTTGCCGCCAAAGGGCTTGAGGTTGGCCACGCTGTCGTACTGATCACGCATCAAATAGCGCAGTGGTAACAGCGGATAATGCCCTTGCGCCAGCTCCGGCAAGCTATCCCAGGGGGTTAATAACACCAGGCCGGCCAGTGGCACCGGGCTCTGCCGCGCCACCGCCGCAGCAACCCCACAACCCAGGGATTCGCCCCAGAGAATAATAGGCTCACCATAACGCCGATAAACCTGCTCTACGCTGGCGATGCCATCGGCCACCAGTGCCGCTTCGGAAGGTGTGCCGGCACGACCGCCGTAGCCCGGGTATTCAGCCAGCACCACACGATAGCCGAGAAGCTCCAACGCCTCCACATAATACGAGCGCTGCCAGGCGGCACCGGCATTACCGTGAAATACCAGCACAGTACCGCGGGCTGCCACCGCATTCGCCACCCCAACATAGCCCCGGGTGGGCTCCTGCCCCGGCCACCGCGACAAACCGGCAGCATCAAGCTGGACCTGCGAGGGCGGCACAGGGTCGGGAAAATACAACAGGCGCCGCTGTAACAGCACGATCAATATCAGCACGATGATCGCGGCTATCATCGCCGCGATAAGCAAACTCAAGACAACACGCACTATTTGAAAAACTCCAGATCCACCTGCTGATCCGCGTGGTAGGAACTTCTCACTAGCGGCCCGGATGCGACGCTCTTGAAACCCAGTCCCTCGGCAATGGCGCCCAGCTCGGCAAATTCTTCCGGGGGTAGAAAGCGCTCTACCGGCAGATGCTCCCGGCTCGGCTGCAGGTACTGCCCCAGGGTCAGCATATCGATCTGGTGGGCTCGCATATCGCGCATCACCTGAATCAGCGCATCCCGCTCTTCGCCCAGCCCCAGCATCAAACCGGATTTGGTCACCACCTCCGGTCGGCGCTGCTTGTAGCTCGCCAGCAGGTCCAGCGACCACTGGTAATCACTGCCGGGACGGCACTTTTTATAGAGGCTGGGCACAGTTTCCAGGTTGTGATTAAACACATCGGGGGGCTCCTGTTCGAGCAACTCCAGGGCCACCTCCATGCGGCCGCGAAAATCCGGCACCAACACTTCGATTTTAATAGCTCGGTTGTGCTGCCGGGTTTGCCGAATGCATGCGGCAAAATGGGCGGCGCCACCATCGCGCAGGTCATCGCGATCGACCGAGGTAATCACCACATATTTCAAACCCATGGCGGCGATGGCCCTGGCAAGAGCCTCCGGTTCCCCGGCATTGAGCGCATTGGGCCGACCGTGTGCAACATCACAGAAGGGGCAACGACGGGTGCAAATTTCTCCCATGATCATGAAGGTTGCCGTGCCACCACCAAAGCACTCACCCAGGTTGGGACACTGCGCTTCCTCGCATACGGTGGCCAGCTTGTGTTCCCGCAATATATTTTTAATCCTGCTGATTTCCGGTGAAGCCGGCAGCCTTACCCTGATCCAGTCAGGTTTGGGCAGCAACTCGCGCGAGGGAATCACCTTCACCGGGATACGCGCGACCTTGTCGGCGCCGCGCAGCTTTTCACCCTGAACCACCTTGCGAGGCTTATCGTTCATCGCTGTCACCTGTTATGTTGTGGCATGTGGGTAAGCCCTGGCAGAATCGCAGTCGGCTATAGCCCATGGTAGTTGCGAGCTGCTCGACCAATTGCTGCCCCAGCCGTTGCATCTCGTCCTCGCGCCAGTCAGCAAGCAAATCCTTTAGCCGGCTCACCGCCTGACCGGCATAGCCACACGGATTGATGCGGCTAAAAGGTTCAAGATCCAGGTCGAGATTGAGGGCCAGGCCGTGAAAGGAACAACCGCGGCGCACCCGCAAGCCCAATGCTGCAATTTTGGCGCCGGTATCCAGGTAGACACCCGGCGCATCCCCTCGAGCAGCGGCACTGACGCCGTAGGCGGCCAGCACTGCAATAATACTGCGCTCGATAGCATCGACCAAATTGCGTACACCCCAATCCAGGCGCCGCACATCGATCATCAGGTACGCCACCAGTTGACCCGGGCCGTGGTAGGTCACCTGACCACCGCGATCGACCTGTATCACCGGAATATCACCTGCAGCAAGCACGTGCTCAGCCTTGCCCGCCTGGCCCTGGGTAAACACCCGCGGATGCTCAAGCAACCATATCTCGTCGGCAACCGTGTCGCCCCGCTCATCGGTAAACTCCTGCATGGCGCGCCAACACAGCTGGTAGTCAATGAGACCCAACTGGCGCACCACAAGATAGTCGGGAGTGGACATAAGATGCCTACAAGACCTATAAGGCCTTCAAGACCTACCAGACCTACAATATAAGTGTCACCCGATCACAGGCGTTCAAGTCGAGATGAATACTCTCCAGTTGCGGCAGCGACTGGGCAGTGAAGGTAATATTGATAGCAACGAAGCGGCCATTACTACTCGGCCGGCAATCCGCCTCGCCGGAGTCGGCGGCATGTTCAGCAACGATGTTGGCAACGAGATCGACAAAACCGGGAGCATCGCGCCCCAATACCTTTATCGTGTACGCGCAGGGAAATTCAAGCAGTGACTTTGTACTATCGATCATAGCGTGGGTCGGTCATAGCCCTGGTTCGGTCATGGCTTAGCTTGTTGAAAGCCCGATCAGCTGGTAAATAAACAGCATCAGCTTATCCCATAGGCGCGAAAATATCCCCGCTTCCAACACGGTATCAAGAGCCACCAGTTCCGGTGTTAGCGCGCCAGCGACCTCGGCTTGCGCATCTTCATCGGCGCCTTTCGGGTCATCCAGCCCCGTGCCAATGGGCTTGCCGTCCATGGTTACATGCAGCATGCCGACACTCTCGCCTCTGCCTATCGGCGCCTTGATCACCTCATCGAACTCCATCTCGGCTTGCAGTGACTCGCGTTTACCCTTGGGCACGGTTACATAAATATCTTCGGCAAGACCCATGGCCAGGGTATCCTGTTCGCCACCCCATATCCGCACTTCGTTAAGCTTTTCATCGGCACTATACAGTTTAATTGTTTCGTAGAAGCGGAAGCCGAATTGCAACAGTTTCTGGTTCTCCTGGGCCCGCGCCTCCACACTCTTTGCGCCCATAACGACCGCGATCAGGCGCATCTCCTTGCGCAACGCAGAAGCGACCAGGCCATAACCCGCTTTACTGGTATACCCTGTTTTTAAGCCGTCTACGGTGGGATCTCGCCACAGCAATTTGTTGCGATTGGTCTGGGGAATACCGTTAAAGGTAAAGCTGCGCTCGGAATACAGTTTATAGTCCTCGGGGTATTCGACAATGATCGCCCGGGCCAGCAACGCCATATCCAGCGCGCTACTGTAATGATTTTCGGCGGGCAGCCCATGGGAATTGACAAAGTGCGAATTTTTCATGCCCAGCAATTCCGCCCGTTGATTCATGATGTCGGCAAAAGCGTCTTCACTGCCGGCCAGGTATTCGGCCACGGCAACCGTTGCGTCATTGCCAGAAGAGATGACGATACCCTTGTGCAGGTCAAGTAAATTTACGTGCTTGCCAACTTCAATGAACATGAGAGAGGAGCCGTCAAAAACCGGGTTTTGCGCCCAGGCATTCTTGCTGATCAGCACCATATCGTCGTTGGAAATATCGCCCTTGGTCAACTCGACCGAGAGGATATAACTGGTCATCATTTTGGTCAGACTGGCCGGCGGCAAGCGCTCATTTTCGTTTTTCGCGACCAGGATCTTGCCGCTATAGGCATCCATCAATACATAGGAGCGCGCTGCCAGCTTCGGTGGCGAGGGAATCAATATCGCATTGTCAGCCGCAACAGCCCACAGCGACTGACAAAATATAACCCATAGCAAACCCAGAATGGATTTTTTAACCATACTATTTAACCCAATGAATGAAAGTTTAACCCTATGCGTGAAAGCCTTTTAACCCTATGCGTGAAAGACTTCGTCCGTATTATTTGCAAGTATTGTAGCAGGTTTATTGGTTTTTTAACCCCGAAAACCGGCTAGCCACAGGCTTGCACCGAGGATTCTAATCATAAACCAAATGCGGCTTACCCAGGTTTTCCAGCATCAACAGCTGGCGAATGCGCTCGGCATCGGCCAGTCCATCAAGGGGCCCAATGCGAACCCGATGCAGGGTAAGCGAATTAAAAGAGCGACTGGATATGGTCACGGGCGCATCCAGCAGCCCCAGTAACTGCTGCCGCAACGCCTCGGCCGAGGCCAGCTGACTAAAGGCCGCGGCTTGCAGATACGGCGGGGACGCTGAAGCGGCCGCCGATCCAGCAACCACAGCATCGACCACGGTCGGCTCGATGCTTACCACAGGCCGCAACTGTTTGTTGCTGCTCGACTGTTTTTTACTACTGGCAATTTGAAGCCGGCGCGCATCGATAATCTCGATGCTCACCCGCGCCACTCCCTTGTCGGCATAACCCAATTTGGTCGCCGCCGCGTAGGATAGATCGATGATGCGGTCGCCATGAAAGGGGCCGCGATCATTGACCCGCACGATTGCGGTACGCCCATTGTCGAGGTTGGTCACTTTGACATAGCAGGGAATGGGCAGGGATTTGTGGGCCGCCGACATGCGATACATATTGTAGGTTTCGCCATTGGACGTGAGGTGACCGTGAAACTTGGTACCGTACCAGGACGCCGTACCCTGCTGCTGGTATTGACTCGCCTGCTGTTCGCTCATAACCCGGTACTGCTTGCCGTTGACCTGGTAGGGACTCTTGTTTCCCGCTGCTTTGATAAGCACCGGCCGCGGTACCGCGTCGCGGATGCGCTCGGGATCGAGCTTCAAGGGCGGCGCGGTATCGTGCTTCTGACTGTAACGCGAAGGCGGCGTGGAGCTACAGGCTGTCAGCAGCAATGCCAGCAACACACACAGCGCAGGGGTACTAGGTGTTACCGCCATTGTGGGCACTCACTATCTTTTCACTCAACTGATAAACCGCCATCGCGTAAAGAATACTGCGATTATAGGTAGTGATGACAAAGTAATTGTCCAGACCGAGCCAGTACTCAAGCCCTTTCTTACCTTGTAATTCGACCACACCCGCAGGCTGCGGAGCCACTTCAA
>CBDUUA010000036.1:0-10762 GCA_965370135.1 uncultured Cellvibrionales bacterium | reverse complement strand
TTATTGCTTATTGCTTATTGCTTATTGCTTATTGCTTATTGCTTATTGCTTATTGAATCCGCCCTGGGGTCTGCTGGTTTTGATGCTAGCGTCGGTTTCTTTGAACTAGATCAGTATCTGGTGCTTTTAAGTCGACGCTGAATCGCGGATAATCGCGCCCGATTAGTGGCCCAGCACTCCCAGACCCGATTCCAGGGGCACTACCCCGGAGTGACGAATTCCTGCTGCACCAGTGCCCATAGGCGCCAGTCCGGCCTTACTACCACCCAGAAAACCCACTTGGTTTTGTCGCTTATGTCGGTATTTGCCGCGTCGAGAGCAAAATGGCTGTAAACAACTTTGAGCGTTTGACGGCACAGGATTTACAATTCCTGGTGATGGAGTCGCCATCGATGCCGATGGACATTGTGTCAACCCAGATTTATCGCAGCGGCCCGCTGATGAAAGACCATGGCGGCGTTGATGTCGATAGCTACCGAGAACATATCGCGTCGATATTACATCGCATTCCGCGGGCGCGACAGAAGCTTAAATGGATTCCCTACGCGGATATCCCGGTGTGGGTCGATGATCCCAATTTTTCTATTGAGTACCATATTCGCCATACAGCCTTACCCAGGCCCGGCTCGCAGGAGCAACTAAAAAACCTGACCGCGCACATTATTGAGCGGCCACTGGATCGAGAGCGCCCCTTGTGGGAGTTGTGGCTGGTTGAAGGGCTGGATCATCAGCGCTACGCCATCATCTGTAAAATTCATAACTGCATGCTCGATGCCCTGGCCGGAATCAGCCTGAGTCCTGTGTTTTCAGCCGAAAGCGCCGAGCAGACCCTGCCGGTGGCGCCGCCTTTCATGCCCGGGAAAGCGCCGTCGGAAGTCTCTTTGCTGTGGGATGAGTGGAATCGACGCTACGCTCAGCCCATCGATGCATTGCGCAATGCCGGAGAATTGCTGCGCCGCCCCAGGGACAGTATCGGCGAGTTGGAGAAACGTTTTGGCGCGGTCAGGCACTCGCTCAGCTCGATGATTCGTCGTCCCCCGGATACCCCGATCAACGGTGACTTGTGCTCTCATCGCCGGGTTGAATGGTTGGAACTGCCGCTGCAGCCCCTTAGCGACGCGCATCAGCTACTGGGGTGCAGTTTGAATGACGTGGTGCTGGGGCTGTTGGCGGGGGGTGTTCGCAAGCTCTTTGGTGAACGCGGCTTCGATCTGCGGCGGGGCGAGTTTAAACTGGCAACGCCGGTGAATACGGGGCGTAAAGGCGGGCGATCCGGGGGTGGGGGCATTACCAACTGGATGGTGACCTTGCCCCTCGATGAGCCCGACCCCCTTGAGCGGATCGAGACGATTGCGTGCAAAACCGCGAAGCTAAAAGGTGGTGATCAAAGTGTGGAACAAGGTTCAGTGTCTGGTTTGATGGTGGATCTGCCGTCCCGGATACCGGAGGCCCTATTGTCTCTTTTCACCCTGGCCAAGGGAGCCGGTGTCAACACGCTGCTGGCTACTATCGGCGGCTCGCCACAACCACTCTATTCCATGGGGGCTGAAATGGATGCGATGTATACCCATGTGCCGCTGTCCCAGGGCATCGGCTTGAGTACCACTCTAAATAGCTATAACGGCAGTTTGTATTGGGGTTTTAATGGCGACTACGATTTGCTGCCGGATATTGCCCTGGTCAAACAGGGGGTGACGGAAAGTTTCAACGCCTTGATGGACGCCCTCGACATTACTCTCGATACCCCCCTGGCGCAGTGATACGTGTGCATCACTGCTAGCCACCACTGCGCTTCACTGTCCAGCCCTGTCGCTGCAATTCCTCGACCAGTAGGTCGCGGTGATCGCCCTGGATTTCCACCACGCCCTGTTTGATTGTGCCGCCGGTACCGCATTTCTTTTTGAGCTGCCCGGCATAGGCTTTCAGTTCGGCGGCAGCTAGTGGTATGCCGCTGATGGTGGTTACGCCTTTGCCCTTGCGGCCCTTGGTTTCTCGCCCGACCCGCACAATACCGTCTCCCGGCGCACTGGCATCGCCCGGTTTACAACGACAGTTGGCGCGAGGCCGGCCGCAGTCCGGGCACATTCGGCCCTGATCCGTCGAGTAGACCAGCCCCCCGGAGTGTCTGTTTTTGCCCATGGTATCTCCTTGATGGTTGGACTGTCTGGTCGAAGCATTGAGTAGCAGTGCACGGTCTGGACGACAAGAGAAAAAAGCACGTAAAAACCATTTGTTGATGCATATCAATACTTGATCAAAAGGGTGCGACATTATGCCGCAATTGATTTTTTACCGGCGTATAGTGCATCGGATGCTTGCGTTAGTCGACCCTGTTTGCAGGGGCGGGGGTCTTGTAGGCCAGGCCTAGACTATATATAGAGCTGTAAGGTTTAACCTCATCGTTACTAGTAAATTACATTAATAGAAACTATTAAAAGTAATCTCACTTACTATCACTTACTATCTATCACTTACTAAAAAGGAGCACAGGGTAATGTCGGATAATGATCCGGAAAAAGATATGCCGGTCATGCAAAGGATTCTCGATAATCCTTTTCTACTTTTGTTTATCGGTATCACTATACCGACCCTAACCTATATTATTTGGGGCATTATGGAGCTCGTTTCAATCCCGATAGCGCAGTAATTGGTCTGGTGGTCTTACCCAATATTGATACCTACCCAACACTGAATAAGAGTAGGCACAGCGGCTAAGCGCTGATTGCCAGGAGGAATGTCTGATGACTAGCATCTCACCACCAGCCCATAAAATCTGGTGGAAAGAACCCATTGAAAAAGGGGAATTGATCTGGATTGCCGTAGTTGTCGTCTGGGGAATTATTTTGACCCTGATGATGCCCTATTGGCATATTTATGGTAAGCAGAACTTGTCCAGCGAGGCTTATCGCACCACGCCAGAGCACTATCTGAAGAAAACCGAGGCCGTCGTCGATCAGTACACGGTGCGCAAAGAGGGTCTGCGCCAGATGCCTGTGGTCAAGCCACCGGTAGGCTCGGATATCTATCTGGTGGCGCGTTTGTGGGAGTGGTACCCCACTTACGAATTACAGGTGAATCAAAGTTATCGCCTGCACATCGCCTCCATCGATTGGCAGCACGGTTTCTCGCTGCAACCCGCCAATATTAATGTCCAGGTTCTGCCTGGCTACGATATGGTCATGACGGTCACCCCGAATAAAACGGGTGAATACGCCATCGTGTGTAACGAGTACTGCGGAATCGGTCACCACAAAATGGTTGGCCGGATTCATGTGGTTGAATAGGGGATTGTAATGAGTACGCATAACAACGAATTTCGAATTTGCCCGGACACCGGGCTCAAGTTTCATCGCCCCGCAGAAACCCTGATTAAGCTGAACGCCGTCGCTGCGGTGGTGTTTCTGCTGGTCGGTGGTGTGTTGGGTCTGGGGGTCGGCCTTACGCGGTGGCCTGAAGTGCACCTGCTGGAAGCGGACATGTTCTATCAGGTGTTGACCGGCCACGGCATCAACGTGTTGATTTTCTGGCTGATCTTTTTCGAGATGGCAATCCTGCAATTTTGTTGCACCGCCTTGTTGAACTGCCGCCTGGCCACGCCAAAATGGGGCTGGGTGTCCTTCGTGCTAATGCTGCTGGGCGCGATAATCAACAACTATGCGGTTTTGAAGGGTAACTCCAGCGTCATGATGACGTCTTATGTGCCCTTGCCGGCGGATAATTTGTTCTATCTCGGCCTGATATTGTTTGCCGTCGGTGCGTTGATCAACTGTTTTATCTTCCTGGGTACGCTGGTCATCGCCAAGGAGGAGAAAACCTATGAGGGATCGTTACCGCTGGTCGTATTCGGCGCGCTGACGGCCTGTATCATCGCCATCTTTACCATTGCCTCCGGCGCCATCATCCTGATTCCGACCCTGTTGTGGAGTATGGGCTTTATTGCCAACATCGATGCCGGCGTCTATCGCCTGATCTGGTGGGCCTTTGGTCACTCTTCCCAGCAAATCAATGTCGCCGCCCACGTGTCGGTATGGTACTTGATCGCTGCGGTTCTATTCGGCGCCAGGCCACTGTCGGAAAAAGTCAGTCGCTTTGCCTTCCTGATGTATATCGCGGTGTTGCAAATCGCCAGTGCCCACCACTTGCTGGTTGACCCCGGCCTCAGTGCGGAATGGAAGATATTCAACACCAGCTACGCCATGTATCTCGCGGTGATGGCCAGTATGGTGCACGGTCTCACGGTGCCCGGCTCCATCGAAGTGGCACAGCGGGCCAAAGGCTATACTGCCGGTCTGTTTGAGTGGTTGCGCAAGGCGCCCTGGGCCAATCCGGTCTTTTCCGGGATGTTTATCTCGCTGGTCGGTTTTGGTGTGCTCGGCGGTATCACCGGTGTTGTTATGGGTACTGAGCAGATCAATATCATTATCCACAACACCCTGTACGTGCCGGGTCATTTCCATGGCACGGTGGTGGTCGGTACTACGCTGACGTTTATGGCGCTTACCTACTGGCTGGTGCCGATACTGTTTCGCCGCAAGCTGATCATGAAGAAAGTGGCGCAGTGGCAGCCCTATGTGTTCGGTCTCGGTATGACCGGTGTAGCACTATTCCTTATGGGTGCCGGCACCTTGGGTGTGCCGCGACGACACTGGGATATCCTGTTCACAGGGAATGATATGGGCTACGAGTTTTCCGCGGCGGCACTGACCATGATGAGTCTCAACGGCTTGTCAGTCGTGCTGGCGGTCATCGGTGGCGCTATGTTCTGTGTGGTTATCGTCGGTTCGATCCTGTTCGGCAAAAAGCTGGCAGAGGACGAAAAAGTCGGTGAACCCATGATCGCTGTACCACCTACCGAGCAGCAGTACGAGAATATCAAAGGTATTAGGATACCGGGCACGCTGGTGTTGGTGGGCGTATTCTTTGTGGCCTTTGTCCTGTACTACTTCATCAACTGGAAATATCTGGCGCAAACCTGGGGTATGAGTTAAAATCCGGCGCCTTCCCGGGGGGTACGCCCCCCATTGATTACTTACGCGGGGGGCTCTATGCCCCCCTTCTTATTTACCAATGATACAAATAGCAGGCAGGTAACAGTCAGGTGTTATCCCAGATTGTAGATATCTTCAAATTGCGTATCGGCCTGTTGATGGCGGTGACGGCTTTGGCCGGCTTCGCGGTCACCCCCGGGCAATCGCTCAGCGTGTTGCAAATGCTGCTGCTGGGGCTGGTGGTGCTGGGCGCTTCCGCCAGTGCCGGGGCCTTCAATCAATATATGGAGCGCGATCTCGATGCCAAAATGGATCGTACCAAAAAACGCCCCTTTGTCACCGGTGCGGTAGAGCACAAGAGCAGTTGGTTGTGGTTGATCGGTGGCTTGTTGCTACTGTCGACGGGGGTTGCCAGTTGGGCTTTTAACCCGACGGTAGCGCTCAATGTATTTTTGGGCGCCTTTTTCTACGGCGTCATCTATACCCTGTGGCTGAAACGCCGCACTCCTCTCAATATTGTCATTGGCGGCGCCGCCGGCAGTTTTGCGGTGTTGGCCGGTGCCGCTGCTGCGGATCCGGGTCTCAGCGCCACTTCAATCTTGCTGGCGCTGGTGTTATTCCTGTGGACTCCACCGCACTTCTGGTCGCTGGCGATCTATTTGCACAAAGACTACGAAGACGCCGGTGTGCCGATGTTGCCGGTAGTCAAGGGCGATGCCGTTGCCGCAAAAATTATTTTGATCAATACCGTGGCCCTGGTGGTGGTTTCAATACTGCCTGTATTCTACGGCATGGGCTGGATCTACCTGGCGGGAGCACTGCTGGGCGGTTTCTATTTCATTTACAAGAGCGTACTGCTGGTGGGCGATCCCACACCTAAAACAGCGATATCCTGCTTTCTGGCCTCCCTGGTGCAGCTGAGTGTGTTGCTGGTGGCGGCTATAGTAGACGCTCAATTTACTGTTTAAACACTCCATTTACTGTTTAAAGCCATGATGAAATTCCCCGCGTTTGTATTGCTGACGGCGTTGCTGAGCGTGCCATCCCCAGGCTCGATGGCAGCGGAGCCCGCTGAGGGTGCCGCGATGGATCACCAGAGCGGGGCGGATCATGCCACGGCTGGTCACGGTGATGCGCACACCGATGCAGCGAATGAGCCGGTAGCACCCGAGGCCAATCCCTTTGAGCGCGACACGGCATTAAAGATCAGCCAGGCTGCGATGGGACGCGAGCCGGCCGACTATAGCTTTATCGATACCAATGGGCAGCCGGTGCAGTTGGCAAGCTACCGGGGTAAGCCGCTGGTGATCAGCTTGATCTATACCAGTTGCTATCACATCTGTCCCACGACCACCCAACACCTGCTGAAAAACGTCAAAAAAGCCGAGTCGGTGCTGGGCAAGAACAGCTTCAATGTCATTACCCTGGGCTTCGATGCGGCCAATGACTCGCCGGATACCCTGCGCAGTTTTGCCGCGCAGCAGGGTGTGGATCGGGACAACTGGGATTTTCTGTCTGCCGATCAAGATACTATCGACGCCTTCGCTGAAGATCTCGGATTTATCTTTTTGCCGTCATCCATGGGTTTTGACCACTTGGTGCAGACTACCATTATCGATGCGAAGGGCGTTGTCTATCGCCAGGTCTACGGCATTGAATTCGACACCCCGCACCTGGTAGAGCCACTGAAAGAGCTGGTTTTCGGTGAGGAACCCAATCTGTCATTCATGCACAAGGTCTCCAACCGCATCCGTTTGTTCTGCACGGTTTACGATCCGGTATCCGATAGCTACCGCTTTGATTACACGATATTTGTCGGCCTCGCCACCGGGCTGTGTATTGGCGGCCTGTTTATCTTTTTCCTTATCCGGGAGTGGCGTTTTAGCAATGCCCGCGGGAAGAAATCAACGTGAGACAGTGCTCGTGATTCGCGCGCTGGAAAAAGGCGCGCTAAAGGTTTTTCGGCGCATTGAAGCGGTTTTTAATACCGCTTTTGGTGCGAGCTGGAATCCCTGGTATCAGCTGGGCGCACTGTCATTCTATTTTTACTGGATAGTGGCCGCCACCGGCCTCTACCTCTTTATATTCTTCAATACCAGTATCATCGGCGCCTATGAGTCGGTAGAGAAACTGACCGTGGGGCAGTGGTATTTCGGCGGTGTAATGCGAAGCTTTCATCGCTACGCCTCCGATGCCATGGCGATTACCGTGAGCCTGCATGTCGTGCGCGAGTTTGCTCTCGGGCGCTTTCGCGGTGCCCGCTGGTTTTCCTGGTTTTCCGGGGTGCCCCTGTTGTGGCTGCTATTTGCCTCCGCTATTGGTGGCTACTGGTTGGTATGGGATCAGTTGGCGCAATATATCGCGATTGCCACCTCCGAATGGTTTGATTGGCTGCCGGTGTTAAGTGATCCACTGGCGCGCAACTTTTTGTCTGACCTGACACTTAGCGATCGCTTGTTCTCGCTGCTGGTGTTTATGCATATCGCGCTGCCACTGTTTTTGTTGTTAGGCATGTTCATCCACATCAAGCGTATGAAACTGGCCAACTCCAATCCACCCCGGGGCCTGGCCGTCGGTGTCTTGCTGGCGCTGTTGCTGCTGTCATTGATCAAGCCCGCAGTGAGTATGGCGCCGGCGGACTTGTCCGTCACCGTTGCAAAGGTGGATATCGACTGGATCTACATGAATGTCTACCCGCTACTCGATAGCTGGGGGCCGGCCGGAGTGTGGGCGTTACTGATCGGGATCACGGTGGTGTTGTCGGCACTGCCGTGGCTATCTCCCGAGCGCCGCGAGCAGCGTCAGGATGTCGCGGTTGTCGACCCGGCGAATTGCAATGGCTGTAGCTGGTGCTTTCAGGACTGCCCCCACGAAGCCATTGTGATGGTGGATCACGAATACAAGAAAGGGCATCGCCAAGCCCAGGTCGACCCGGATTTGTGTACCGGCTGTGGTATTTGCGCCGGCTCCTGTCCTTCCGCGACTCCGTTTCGCCACGTCGACGAGCTGGTGTCCGGCATCGAAATACCCTCGTTTTCCATCGACCATTTGCGCAGTGAGGCGGAACAAAAATCCGCCGCACTCAGTGGAGACAGCAAGGTCGTGGTGTTTGGCTGTGATCATGCCCTGGACGTCAAGCGTATCGAGGCGCCGGGTGTCGCCGTTATCAGTTTACCCTGTACCGGTTTGTTGCCACCCTCGCTGGCCGACTACATGGCTCGCCGGGACAATGTCGATGGTGTGCTGGTGAGTGGTTGTAGCGGCACAGACTGTTATTTTCGCAAAGGCAGCCAGTGGACTGAGCAGCGTTTTGCCAATGAGCGCATGCCACACCTGCGCACTAAAGCCGGGCAGGACAAGGTCAGGGTGTGTTGGGCCGCCAGCTATGAGGACAAAAAGCTGGTGAACGCACTTGAGGCATTTCGCGCCGAGCTGGCGCCCCAAGCGCAGCTTGCCAAAGAAAAGGCGGAGGCGGCTGATCATGGCTAAGGTTTGGCGCTATCTCGGCCAGGGTCTGGCCTATGCCTTGTTTTTTTTACCGATTGGCTATTGCTCCAACTCGCCGGTCTATGTACACCAGCCAGCGGATCAGGCCACTATCAAGATTAGCCTGCGCCACTCTGGCCAGCGGTTGGGCGAGTGCCGCCAGCGCAGTGCCGAGGAACTGGCAGAGCTGTCTGCGATGATGCGGGTGGAAGAAGTGTGCCCCCGGGATCGCTCGCCACTGATTCTGGAGCTGGACATAAACGGCGAGCCGGCGTTAGTCGACACCCTGCTGCCCCGAGGTTTGCACAATGACGGCATGGCCGCGGCCTATCGGCGCCTCACCGTGCCGGCGGGAAAAGTTCATCTGCGGGTGCGCATGAAAGATCACCTGGATCAACAAGACTTTCCTTACAAGGCTGAGCACGTGGTCGATTTACAGCCGGCACAGGTGCTGGTGATCGATTTCGATAAACAGACCAACAGTTTTACGTTTATGTAAGTTCATTAGTGCAGGGCTTACGCAGTCAGACCTGGCAAATCGAATGGGAACTAAAACGCCCGCAGTAGATCAGTCCTGGATCCGACAGGCTCCTAACTAGCTCCAGATTGCGGTAAAAAGTGTTGTAATAATTGAAACGAGGCCATGCTCAGGGTCAGGATGATCGCGAAGAAAATGATATTGCGGTAGGGCAGGGGCGCGCCCCTGCGTTGTTCCAATGCTCGCAGAACCCAGTCCGAAAAGAAGTACAGCGCTACGGCTACCAGGGTAAAGAGAAAAATTTCCAAGATGATCTCCGTGTTCAGCAAAAATGCGACGGACGAGAGCATAACCTTTGCGGAGGGATCTGCCTAGAAGCCTGTCGGATTTAGGCGACCGTAGCGAGGGCTTTTAGGTCAGCTCTAAATCCGGCAGGCTCCTGGATTAGTTGACAGTTGAAGATACCGTCTGGATTTGAATACCGAAAAAAACCGGCTTCGGCGGTTCGGTGTCCTGGCTACGGATTTGTTGCGATTCAGTGATTTGGAACTGTTTGTTCCGGACAGCCTCCTCCTCCCCTCCTTTTGAGTAACGGCAATAGGGTCACGACACTAGACGAAAATGCAAAAACAGGATTCACCCGCACCGAATCGGCGCATGAAACTGATTGTTTTACTGGTATTACTGACCACTATTTCGATCAATCTACTGAGCGCCTATATCCGCCACCTCGAAGCCGGCCTGGATTGTGCCGACTGGCCTGCCTGTTATGGACAGATTGGCGCATACGTGGAGCCAGACCAGACGGTCGCACAAATGGCATTGGCGCCGGTGGCGGCGGCCAAGAAGGTTCACCGCGGTGTGGCCACACTGCTGGTTGTCATGGTGTTACTGTTGGTGGTGGAGTCGAGAAAGCAGCAGGGCTTGCGCGGTGTGCATCGACAATTTTCCACTATTTTGCCCTATATAATGGCGGCGATTCTACTGCTGTTGTCAGTCGTCGGCCCGGCGAGTTATATGAAAATCCTGCCAGCCATCGCTGTGGTCAATCTTACCGGTGGTATGGCACTGATGGTACTTAGTGGCTGGTTGTGGCTGCAATTGGCGTCCGGACCGCCTGTCGCGCATTCCGGCTTAAGGCCTCTGGCGCAGTTTGGTCTGGTTTTGTTATTGCTTCAAATTGTGCTCGGGGCCTGGCTCAGTGCCAATTTTGCGGCCATCAGCTGCAGTGGCTTATGGGCATGTAAGCCGCTGCCCGGGGCAGTTCCCGCTGTCGGGGACAGCTTCTGGTATTTCCGGGAGTTGCGCCTGGATGAGTCGGGCCGGGTGCTGTTCGATCAGGGTATGCAATCGATGCATATCGTTCATCGCATCGGTGCGCTGCTTACCGGGCTGTATTTGCTGCTACTGGCACTGCTGTCACTGCGACAGGGCGGCGCCTTCCGTCGCAGTGGTCTCGCCCTGCTGGCACTGGTGCTGTTGCAGGTGGCGCTGGGAATCAGTGCGATGCTCATGGGCTTACCGTTGATACTGGTTCTCGGCCACAACCTGACGGCGGCACTATTGTTGCTGGTGCTGCTGCAACTCAATTATCTGGTGCGATGAACGATTCGCGCCGTCTTTTGGCTACTGGATAGTGGATACGGGTATTCTATGCTTGACCTCGAACAACGCCGCTACAATCGGCAAATTGCCGGTTGGTTGATATTTTGCGCAGCCGTTGTGCTGGCAATGATTTTATTGGGCGGAGTGACACGACTGACTCACTCCGGGCTGTCGATGGTGGAGTGGAAGCCCCTGATGGGGGTTA
>CBDUUA010000035.1:0-10914 GCA_965370135.1 uncultured Cellvibrionales bacterium | reverse complement strand
ACTATTCGCTTAAAGTTTTGCTGCTGCCGTTGTTGCTGGTGGTGGGCACGGGTATTGCCCATGCCAAGGTGTCGGAACAGGAGGCGGCGCGGCTGGGCAAGGATCTGACGCCTCTCGGTGGCGAGATGGCCGGCAATGAAGACGGTACCATCCCCGAGTGGACCGGCAAGTGGAAAGGTCTGCCCCCGGGCTTGAAGTACGATGGCCCGGGATCAAAGCGCCCGGATCCCTACGCCGACGAAAAGCCCTTGTTTTCGATTACGCCGGACAACTATTCGCAGTACAAGGGTCGATTGTCCGAGGGGCAAATCGCGATGTTCGAACGCTACCCGACTTTTCGCATGGATATTTACCCCAGCCACCGCGATTTCACCTATAGCGATAGATCGATCGAGAAGGCCAGGTGGAATGCGACCCACACCGAGCTGTCCAATGGCGTGGAGTCAGTGCAGCATTATACCGGCGGTGTGGCATTTCCTATTCCCCAGGGACCCGAGGAGGTGTTGTGGAATCCCCGCACCAATACCTGCGTCACCTCGGTTCGCGTGGTTTACGACGGCTACGGGGTGTTTTCCAACGGCGAGCGCGCCCACGAAGCCGTTGATTTCCGGCAGTCTTTTCCCTTCAATAATCCGGAATACCCGGTACCCACTACAGAGGAGACGGTGGGCGATCGCGTTGTCTATACCTTGACCACACGGCTGGCGCCACCGCGTCAAAAAGGCCAGATTACCGC
The DNA here is from genome assembly GCA_965370135.1 of uncultured Cellvibrionales bacterium. GTDB lineage: Bacteria > Pseudomonadota > Gammaproteobacteria > Pseudomonadales > JAHEGP01 > JAHEGP01. The sequence continues at coordinate 10,178 of CBDUUA010000035.1, read as the reverse complement.
GGTGCAGGATCCGCTGGACTACAAGGCCAATAAACGCAACGCCTGGCAATACGATCCGGGCACGCGGCGGGTGCGCAAGGCGCCGGCGATTGGCTATGACAATCCGGACGGTCCCGGTGGTTTGCAGACAATCGATGACCACAAGGGCTTCAATGGTTCTTTCGATCGTTTTACCTATGAATTGCTGGGCAAGAAGGAAGTCTATATTCCCTATCACAACTACAAGTTCAATGATCCCAAGTACGGTGATCTCGATGCGCACCTGACCAAATTCCATCTCAATCCGGACTTTGTTCGCTATGAGTTGCATCGGGCCTGGTTGGTAGAAGCCAATCTCGCGCCCGGCAAGCGCCACGCCTATAAAAAGCGCCGCTGGTATATCGATGAAGACAGCTGGAACCCGGTGATGTCAGAGAACTTCGACGGTCGCGGCAATCTCTGGCGCGTGGGCATGTTTCTGTCGGATTACCGCTACGATCTCGAGTGTTATGACAAGCACGCCCAGGTATTTCACGATTTGCCCTCCGGTCACTATGTGAGCAATTTTATCACCCTCGATCGCAAGGAGTGGGATTACTCTATTCCCTTTATGAAGAAGGACAAGTATACCCCTGCCAATCTGCGTAAAATCGCGACGCGCTAGCGTCGTATAGCGCGGCCTGCTACTACGGCGGGTCGCGTTTCCTTTTTTGATCTCCCTTATCACTGTACTAGATTACGGAACGGACAGAGTGGCCGGGATTCGTTGAATTGCCTTATCGAGGTGTTTATTCTTGCCGCGCTCGTTAGTTTCATAAATAGCTTTACACCTCGATGGGGAGAACTGGAATGGCATTTTACGGCAAGGTGGCGCTGGTAACCGGTGGCGCCAGTGGTATGGGAAAAGTGGCTGCTACACGTTTGGCGCAACAAGGTGTAAAGGTCGCAATCGTCGACCTGAATGCAGATGCGTTGGCCGAGACAGCGGCGCAGTCTGGCAATCTGTCACCCTTCCAATGTGATGTCAGTGACCTGGCACAGGTCGAAAAACTGATCGCCGATGTGGAGGCCAGCCTGGGGCCTATCGACCGCCTGATGCACTGTGCCGCGATCATGCCCGGGCAATCCCTAAAGGATATGCCGGCTGCCAATATCACCAAAATGATGACTATCAACTACGGCGGCACCGTCAATATGGTAAAGGCCGTGTGGCCGTTGATGGAGCGGCGCGGCAGCGGTGACATTATTATGTTCGGCTCCATGGCCGGTGAGGTGCTCACCCACAACCTCGGCGCCTACTGTGCCACCAAGGCGGCGACCAATGTCTTTGCCGAAACCCTGCACTATGAGAATAAAAACAGCCCGATTCGATTTCTGCTGGTGTGCCCACCGATGGTGAATACCCCCCTGGTCAACCAGGCGGTAGAACACGGCCCCGGCAGTATCGTCGGCGCCCGTAAGAGCGGTCGCATGGCGAGCCCGGAAAGCATTATTGATGCGGTGGAAAAGGCTATCGAAAAAGGCAAATGGCGAGTCACCCCGGGTGAAGCCGGTTTTATGATGCTGTGGCGGCGGCTGTTCCCGGGGCTGCTATGGAAAGTGATGGTAAAGGCTAATAAGGTCTCTTGAGCCCTCAGCATCACCTATCGCACTACCTATCCACTACCACCTATCCACTACCACCTATCGGCAGCTATCCTATCGCCCTTAATGGTCGCTCACCAGGACCTTGAGGTGGGCGTCGACGCTGCGAGCGAGAGCGAGGAGGTGGTAGCCGCCCTCGAGACTGGATACCACGCGGCCATTGGCGTGTTTTTCAGCCACTTGCATCAGTTGTCGGGTAACCCAGGCGTAGTCAAACTCCAGTAGCTGGAATTGGGCCATGGGGTCTTCACGGTGGCCGTCAAATCCGGCGGAAATCATTATCAGCTGTGGCGCGAAGGCCTCCAGCGCCGGCATCCAGTTGGCTAGAACAGCCTCTCGAAAGGTGCCGCCGTCGGTTCCCGCAGGCAGCGGTGCGTTGATGATATTGGGCGCATTGCTGTCGTAGCCGCTGTTCGGATAGAAGGGATGCTGGAAGCTGGAGCAAAAAAGCACCTGCTCGTTGCCGGCAAATATATTTTCGGTGCCGTTGCCGTGGTGTACATCAAAGTCGATGATCGCAACCCGCTCCAGGCCGTGTTCCGCGATGGCGTGGGCTGCGCCAACGGCAATATTATTAAAAAAGCAGAAGCCCATCACCTTATTGCGCTCGGCATGGTGCCCGGGTGGGCGCACCGCGCAGAATGCCTGACTCGCGTCGCCGCTCATGACCAGGTCGACCGCTAATACGTTGGCGCCGGCAGCGTAGAGGGCTGCATCCAGGGTGAAGGGATTCATGGCGGTATCCCCATCTAGCCAGGCCAGGTCCGCAGTGGGAGACGTATCGAAAACCCGATCGATATGCACGGCGTCATGCACCCGCAACAGTTGCTCACGGCTGGCCTGGGGTGCGTCGAATTGCTGTAATACCATCATCAAGTTCGAGCCGATGAGGCGATCGTTAATGGCATCCAGCCTGGCCGGCTGCTCGGGGTGGTGATCCCCCATCTGGTGTTTACGGCACATCTGATGAGTGATATAGGCCACGGTCATGGTAAGCTCCTTTTATATAGTCACGGTTATACAGTCACGGTTTGCGGTCGAAGTCACTATTGTTTTTATTTGACATTATTTATCGGAAGAATGGAAGCACATGACAAAGCACTATCTGTCCAAAGTATTTGAACCTGAATCCATCGCTGTTATCGGCGCCTCCGGGGAAGAGCATGGCGTGGGCGCACTGTTGTTAAAGAATATTCAGCAGGCTGGATTCAAGGGGTCGATTTTCGCGGTTAACCCCAAACACGAAAGCATCGGTGATTTGCAATGTTATGCATCGGTCAAGTTGATTGAGCATACCGTCGATCTGGCGGTCATCGTCACGCCTGCGGCCCAGGTCGCCAATGTGTTGCGCGATTGTGGTGAGCACGGCGTGGCCGCCGCTATCGTGTTGTCAGCCGGCTTTGCCGAGGTGGGCAGGCGCGGCCAATCGATGCAAAACGAAATTGTCGATATTGTGCGCACCTACAATATTCGCATGGTCGGCCCCAACTGCCTTGGCATCATTCGCCCCAGGGTGGGTTTGAACGCGACGTTTTCCAGGAGCCCGGTCGGGACCGGGCGCATCGCCCTGGTGGCCCAGTCCAGTGCTTTTTGTAGTGCCTTGCTGGACTGGGGGGAGAGCAATGGTTACGGTTTTTCGGCGGTGGCGTCACTGGGGGGAACCGCCGATGTTGGTTTTGGCGATGTGCTGGACTATTTATCAGTAGACCCGTATACCGACAGCATCCTGTTGTATGTTGAAGGCATTACCGATGCCCGCAGTTTTATGAGTGGCTTGCGGGTGGCGGCGAGGCTGAAACCTGTCATCGTGGTTAAATCCGGTCGCCATGAGAGTTCAACCCGGGCCGGGGTGTCCCACACCGGTGCGCTGGTGGGGGCAGACCATGTATTCGATGCCGCCATCCATCGGGCGGGGGCGGTGCGGGTAAAATCTGTCACTGAGTTGTTTGCCGCGGCCCGCCTGCTTTCTTCAGGTGCCCGCGTCGACGGGCCGCGGCTGGCCATTGTCACCAATGGTGGCGGCCCCGGGGTTATGGCGGCCGACCGCGCCGCCGACCTGGCAGTGCCGCTGGCGCAACTCGGCAAGGCGACCGTTGAGCGCTTGAGCAAGGCGCTACCCAGGCATTGGTCCCATGCGGATCCGGTGGATATTCTCAGTGATGCCGATGCCGATCGCTACGGCGTCGCCACCGAAATTGTACTTGATGACCCCGGTGTGGATGGCATGTTGGTATTGCTGGCGCCCCAGGCCCTGACCGACCCCGATGCCTGTGCTGAGGCAGTGATAAAGGCTGCGGCCAATTCCAGCAAGCCCTTGCTGGCCTGCTGGATGGGCGGGGGGCTGGTTAAACCCGGGCGTGCGCGTTTTAATGACGCAGGTATTGCCCACTTCGTTAGCCCGGAAGCGGGAGTCGAGGCCTTTGGCTATTTAGCCTGTTATCGCAGCAACCAGAAAGCCCTGCTGCAAGCGCCGGCGCCGCTGTCTCAGACCCGGGCCCCGGACGTGGACAGTGCGCGCATGATTATAGAGCACGCACTGTCCGAACGGCGCCATACCTTGAGCAATGTCGAGGCAAAAGCCATATTGAGCGCATTTCGCATCCCGATCTCGCCGAGCATCAATGTGACCAGCGCTGCCGAGGCGTTGGTGGCGGCGCAAACGGTGGGCTTGCCGGTAGCCATGAAGATCAATTCAGCGGATATCCGCCACAAGACCGATGTCGGTGGTGTGCGTCTTAACGTTCAGGAAGCGTCCGGCGTGCGCACCGCGTTTCGGGAAATTATGCACAATGTGGTGCAAAACCAGCCGGAGGCGAGCATTCAGGGCATCACCGTCGAGCGCATGTTCAAGATGCATCATGCCCGGGAGTTGATGATCGGTATTAGCCAGGATCAGGTGTTTGGGCCGGTTATCAGTTTCGGTATGGGTGGTACCGCCCTTGATATTTTCGCCGACAGTAATGTGGCGCTGCCACCACTGAACGATTATTTGAGTCGCAGTCTTATCGAGGGCACACTGACCGCGCGCTACCTCAGGCAGTTCCGCCACCTGCCGGAGGTCGATATGCAAAAACTGTTGGAGGTGCTTATGCGGGTATCGGAGATGAGCTGTGAACTGCCCGAGATCGAGAAGATCGAGGTCAACCCGCTGTTAATCGACGAGCATGGTGTGATCGCCGCCGATGCTCGCATCGACGTCCGCTCGCGCCATACGGGTACTGCACGCTATGCTCATATGGCGATTCACCCCTATCCCCACGAGCTGGTTTCCCCATGGCAGCTTGCCGACGGTACCGATGCGGTGATTCGGCCGATTCGACCGGAAGATGCCCTGATCGAGCAGGCCTTTGTGGAGAAGCTGTCCTCAGAAAGCAAATATTTTCGCTTTATGCAGAGCATGGAAAAACTGACCCCGGTGATGCTGGCGCGTTTCACCCAGATCGACTACGACCGCGAGATGGCGTTAATCGTAGTCGTCGGTGAAGGTACGGCTGATGCCCATTTGCTGGGTGTTGCGCGCTATATGACCAATCCCGATCGCCGCTCCTGTGAATTCGCCCTCACGGTTGCCGATGACGTGCAGCGCCAGGGTGTCGGGCGAGAGTTGATGCGCCGTTTGATGACGCTGGCACGCAATCGCAATATCGAGGTCATGGAGGGGGAAGTGCTGAGCAATAACGCCAAGATGATAGCCCTGTGTAGTCGCCTGGGTTTTCGCATCGTGCGCTCGGTTGAGGATGCTGACGTGGTACAGGTGCGGCGGCATTTGATGGTGCTCTAACCCACAAGGCGAATCTACGCTAACGCTTGCGCCGTTGCACGCTTGTTTTTTTTCCGTTAAATGTTAGCTTGTTCGAATGTCAGGCGGAGGACGTGCAGATGCTAAGTCGTCGCAGTTCTGTGAGTGTTAATGATGACCGGTTTTTGGAGTTCATTGCAGGCCGAACAAGCCTTCAGTTAGCTTGTCTCGGCAGGCATGGTTGGCCTCATATGGCCAGCCTGTGGTTTGCCATGGATAATGGCGCGATTGTCCTCACGGCTTACAGCAGTACCATAAAAGTAGACAATCTGCGGCGGGACAAGCGCGTCACGCTGTTTTGGCAAGACGGCGATAGTACAGAAACACTCGCCGGCGCCATTGTCTATGGTCGCGCCGAGTTGATCCACTCTGCTGACGGCCCAGAGGCAATAGCAATGGTGGCCCAATACTATCGCCTGGTGTTCACGCGCTATTCAAACCAGCAAAAGGCAAATCACCCGAACGCCAAGCAAACCTTCAGCGACCAGAAAATCGAGCAAGTGATGCACGATACCACGGCCAAAAAAACGGCCATTATCGTGCGCCCGGAAAAAGTCTGTATCTGGGGTCATTCCGACCTGTGTGGTGTTTACTGAATTCTGGCTGGGGGAGAGGCAGTCGAAAAACCTTGTTTGTGGTGGTCTATTAACCTGGATTCCCCAATTGAAGCGACCGCTACCCGCTGGCGCCAGAAAAGATGGCGCGGCTGATTTAGTAACAGTATTCCCGAAAATAAATCATTATAATGTGGCGATGAATAGTCGATCCGGATTACTTGTATTCCTCCTATGGGTTTTTGCTATGGTGCCGGTGAGCGCGGCGCAGCCGATCATTATGGGCGGCGCAGGTGCCGATTTGGCAACCTTCAAGCTGCTGCGTGAAGCGTATAAGAAGTATCATCCCGATAGCCAGATCGAAATTCTGCCCAGCATTGGCAGTGGCGGGGCTGTCAGGGGGGTTTCCTCGGGGCGCGTTGACATCGGGCTGATGGCTCGCCCTATGCAGGAGCAAGAAAAGCAGCACGACCTGACCGCAGTTCACTATGCGGATACCGCTCTGGTGTATGTGGTGGCCCAGGGACATCCGCAGAAAAATATCGATACAGATACACTCACGGCACTGTACTGTGGTGAGCCCGTGCTCCATTCACTCAAAGTCATCCTGCGGCCCAGGCGGGATTCAGACACACTACTGCTGGAACAACAACTTCCCGATCTCATTCCTGCGCTGAACCGTGCCTTTGAGCGCAAAGGGGTGCCGGTGGGCATGACAGACCAGTCGACTATCGATCTATTGCTCGAGACCGAAAATGCCATTGCTACATCAAGCCTGTCCCTGGTCATCAGTGAACAACGCCCACTCCAGGTGTTGAGTTTGAATGGCGTGAAACCCAGCCTCGAAAGCCTTGCTGATAAAAGTTATCCTCTCAGGAAAAAACTATTCATGGTGCATGACGGCACGCTGACGGATTCCGAAAGCCAGTTCCTGGAGTTTGTTTTCTCTGCAGAGGCTCGTGGAATTCTCAAACGAACCGGCCATCTTCCAGCTGTATCACGGCAATGACCCAGCTTGATATAAGGCAAAGCCTGCTGGGTATCCCCGGGGTGCTGCAGAGCTTGAGCGCTGCATTGGCGGTGTTGATTGTGGTGCTGCCACCACTGGGTTACGGGATTGTTTCTTATCAGCACGAATCCAGGCATCTGCAACAATCCGCCGACCTGATTGCTCATGCTGTTTCTAAAACAGCTTTCATCTATCCGGATGAGTGGGATCTGCAGGTGGCCCGTCTGGAGCACCTTGTGGGGGAGTTTCGCCCCCTCGACCTCAGCATCAATGTCGCTGTTTTTAATAATGCAGGCGAAGTCCTGATCCCTCGGCAGGGGGAATCGTTTTCGCTGCCGATTGCAGCAGCGTCATTTATTACTAGCAATGACAGGGTGGTTGGCAGGGTTGTTCTCGAGGAAAGCACAGCGGGTATTGTGTATACGGTCATGGCGCTCGGCCTGATTTGTCTGCTGCTGGCGCTCGGCTTTATCGGGGTGATAAACCACTATTCGATACAAGGTATCCGCAAAGCCGCCCTGGAAATAAACCGGGCCCATCAGGATCTACACCGGCAACAGATGTACCTGGATGGCATTCTCAGTTCATCACGAAATGTCGCCATCATTGCCACTGATAAAGAGTGGATCGTTCAGTATTACAATGATGCCGCAGAGCGATTGTTTGGGCGTCCGGCCCATGAAGCATTGGGCTCGTCGCTCTACGATCTTCACGACGAGTTGCTGAAGATGATCGAGGGGAATCAGCAAATATGGGAAATGGCAGGGGATGGTGGCAAGCATGGCTTTTCTATCAGCCTGAAAAGGGCCGGGCAAACACGGTATATCGAAGTTCAACCTGCCACTATTACCGCGCCCCGGTATGGGCTGTCTGGCTACACCTTGATGTGCACCGATGTCACGGAACAGCGCAAGGTAGCGGAGATTATTCAGCGTCAGGCGACTTTTGACAGCTTGACAGACCTGCCCAACAGGCGCCTGTTCAAGGATCGACTTGAAAAAGCGCTCGCCACAGGAAAACGACATAAACACCTGGGCGCCTTAATGTTCATGGATTTGGATAATTTCAAGAATATCAACGACTCCCTGGGTCATTCAGTTGGCGATGCTCTGCTGCAGGAGGTCGCAAAACGCTTGCAGTCGAGTCTGAGAGCGGAAGATACCGTCGCCAGACTGGGGGGTGATGAATTCGTCGCTCTTTTGCCTGAGATCTCGGGTGACCCCGATGAGCTGATCGATAGTGTTCAGAAGATCGCTGACAAGATGCGACAAGCTTTATCAATGCCTTATGAGATCGCATCCCATACGCTGCATGTGACTTCGAGTATGGGCATATCAGTGTTCCCGATAGCAGAGGAAGGGCCGGACGATATCATGCGGCAGGCGGATACGGCGATGTATCGCGCCAAGGAAGCCGGCCGCAATACCCTGAAATTCTTCCTGCCCAGCATGCAAAAAGCGGCAGAGGAAAAACTGAAAGTCCTCGGCGATCTTCGCAAGGGCATCGAGCAATCAGAATTCCAGGCATACTTCCAGCCGCAGTTTGATGGCGGGCGAGCATTGGTTGGTGCGGAAATGCTGGTTCGTTGGCAGCACCCCGAGAGGGGCTTGATGTTTCCCGATGAATTTATCCCCGTGGCTGAGGAGAGTGGCCTGATACTCAAGCTGGGGGACTATGTATTGGCGGCGGCGCTGGAAAGTATGCGCAGCTGGTTGTCGGCTGGAATGGTAGCCCCATCATTTCGGATTTCAGTCAACATCAGTCCGCTGCAATTCAAACAGGGAAACTTTGTTCGCAGTATCGAAACTAGGGTTGCCAATGCCGGTCTGGAGCCCGGCAGTCTGACCCTGGAGGTAACCGAGGGTATGTTGCTGGATGACATGGGGTCGGCGGTCGAAAAAATTCTTGCCTTAAAGACTGCCGGGGTGCGTTTTTCGATAGATGATTTTGGCACCGGATATTCATCGCTGGCATACCTGAAAAACCTCCCGGTCGATGAGATCAAGATTGACCGCTCCTTTGTCAGCGGCGCTCTGCGGAATGACAGAGATGCCGCCCTGCTCGAAACCATCGTGATTCTGGCATCCCGGCTGAACCTGGACACCATAGTTGAAGGCGTTGAAACCAAAGAGATGTATGAATATCTCAAGGGCCTCGGGTGCAATGCGTACCAGGGTTACCTCTTCAGCAAACCCCTGTCTCAGGGAGATTTCCGGGCTTACCTCGAGTCCAGGCAATATCTTGCCGGTTAACTGGCCAGGGTTTAGCGTTGGCAGTTGGGGCAAAAAACGGTGCTGCGCTGGGCCTGCCTGATTTCCCTCAAAGTGGCCCCGCAGCGGTCACAGGGCTTACCACCGCGACCGTATACCTGCAGCTGCTGGCGGAAGTAGCCGGGCTTGCCATCACCATCGACGAAGTCGCGCAGGGTGGTGCCGCCCTGTGCGATGGCCTGGGCCAATACTGTCTTGATCGCCGTTACCAGTGCGCCATAGCGAACCCGGGAGATGCGGCCGGCGGCGCGACCGGGTCGAATACCCGCCCTGAACAGGGCCTCGTTAGCGTAGATATTGCCAACTCCCACTACCGTATGGCCATCCATAATGAAATGCTTGATGCTGCTCTTGCGGCCACGGGAGCGCGCATAGAGATAGTCTGCGTCAAAATTGTCCTCCAGCGGTTCCGGCCCCAGGGCGAGCAGCAGGCGGTGTTGCATCGGGTCCGTATCAGTCCACAGCACTGCCCCGAAGCGGCGGGGATCCCGCAAGCGCAGCACGGAGCCATTGGCAAACTCAATATCGACGTGATCGTGGGTGGCGGCGGTGGTGCCCGAGGGCACCAGGCGTAGACTGCCGCTCATGCCCAGATGCAGGATCAGGTGGCCGCGCTCGCAGTCGAGCAGGATATACTTGCCTCGCCGCGTTACCGAGGTCACCCGGCAGCCAAGCAACAACCGCGGCAAGTTGGCGGGTACCGGCCAGCGCAGATTTGGGTTGCGCACCGTGACCCCGCTAATCGTTTGCCGGCATATATGGGGTTCGATGCCACTGCGAGTGGTTTCAACCTCCGGTAACTCAGGCATAAATCAAACTTCTGGATGAATAGCGAGAGCATACTCGTCCGGCGTTGGCATAACCAGTGCTCCCTTGACATCGCTGTCGGCTCCACGTGAAATAGCGAGCACTCTCATGGCACT
>CBDUUA010000034.1:0-11209 GCA_965370135.1 uncultured Cellvibrionales bacterium | reverse complement strand
ATTATCCAAGCTATTAGCCAGCAAGAGGTCACCATGTCTCTCGATCGTGAATCCGCAATGAATGTCGCCAAAGTGCTCACCGAGGCGTTGCCGTATATACAGCGCTTTACCGGCAAGACCATCGTGGTTAAATTTGGTGGCAATGCCATGGTCGAGCCGCAACTCAAGCAGCAATTTGCACGGGATATCGTGCTGATGAAACTGGTGGGCATGAACCCGGTCGTCATCCATGGCGGCGGCCCACAAATCGGCGCGCTGCTGGAAAAGCTCAATATCGAATCCGAATTCATCGACGGCATGCGTGTCACCGATAGCCAAACGATGGACGTGGTAGAAATGGTATTGGGCGCCAGTGTGAATAAGAGTATCGTCGCCACCATCAATCAAAACGGCGGCAAGGCAATCGGTATTACCGGTAAAGACGGCAATTTGATTACTGCCAGCCGGCTCACCCTGGAGCGGGATTCGCCGGAGGCAGAGCTGCCGGAAATTATCGATATTGGCCACGTAGGCCGGGTGGAGCATATCAACCGGGAGGTGATCGATGTGCTGGTAGCGGGGGATTTCATCCCGGTGATTGCGCCCATAGGGGTCGGTGTGGATGGCGCCTCATACAATATTAACGCCGACCTGGTGGCCGGTAAAGTTGCCGAGGTGCTGGGTGCTGAGAAGCTGATGTTGCTGACCAATGTGCCGGGTTTGTTGAACAAGGATCAGCAGGTACTCACCGGCCTCAGCACCGAAGAGGTCGATTGCCTGATCGCAGACGGCACCATTAGCGGCGGTATGTTGCCTAAGATCTCCTGCGCTCTCAACGCGGTCAAGGGTGGCGTGACATCCGCCCATATTGTCGACGGCCGCGTACCTCATGCCGTATTGCTGGAAGTGTTCACCGACGAGGGCGTCGGTACCCTGATCAGTAACAATAAGCTCGATACCTGAGCGCCGTAAACTAAAAGGTGGTGGTAAATTCGCTCGTGCATATTGCGGGCAGACTGGCTTACCGCTAGGATGACAATATCAAGATATCACAATGACGTTATGGCACGCACAAAACAAAAATCATCTCGTCGGCAACAAATCCTGGAATCCCTGGTCAGTATGCTGGAGGCTAATCCCGGCGGTCGCATTACCACGGCGTCCCTGGCCAGAGAGGTCGGCGTCTCTGAAGCTGCCCTCTACCGGCATTTCCCCAGTAAATTTAAAATGTACGAGGGCCTCATCGATTTCATTGAGGTTACCGTATTCACCCGCATCACTCGTATTTTGCAAGAAGAAACCAGCTGTTGGTCCCGCACTGAGCGCATACTCAGCCTGGTGCTAAGTTTTGCCGACCGCAATCCTGGCATTAGTCGCATCCTCACCGGCGATGCGTTGGTTGGTGAAAACCAGCGCCTGCATCGACGCATCGTGCAGTTTTACGATCGCCTTGAAACCCAGTTGAAACAAATTCTGCGAGAGGCAGAAATAAAGGAGGGGATACGGCCTCCAGTATCAGTCTCTGCCTGCGCCAATTTATTGGTGGCCTGCGTCGAAGGTCGTATTGTGCAGTTTGTGCGCTCGGAGTTTCGGCGCCGGCCCACGGAATATTGGGCCGATCAATGGGTTTTACTGACTAGCGGTTTGATGCAGCCTGCGGTCGAGGCGGTCAACCCGGGCTCTCCCCATCATGGCGCTGGTGATGATAGTGATAGTGCCGCTACCGCTGCCAGCAGTTATGCTATGGCCAAGCTGCAACCCTGATAAACTTGAGAGGTTTTGCTCGACCTTTCGCGGGGTGTCGGTGACATGTTGCGAGATGAAAGTCGTTGGCCGGCAGTGGTAAAAGTATTATCTCCGCAGTGCGGCTTGCTCCAGCAAATACTCAAACCGCTCCCTGTCGAGCTGGTACTGCTTCTCGGTTTCGATGCGCTCGAGTTCTAATTCACTGATCGCATTCTCGGCGTAGAGCACCTCGGATTTGAGCGATTTAATGCGTAGGTTTAGCGCTTCAGGCACGTCCTTACCGCGTCGAGCATAGTTGGCGGCATCACCCTGTTCCGTTTCAATCTGTCCCTTTAGCGACATCAGGCTGCCCTGCAGGATGCCGATGCGAATATCGAATTCCTTGAGGCTGCGAGCCTTAGCCTCGTCAATGTCATCGACATTGCTGTAGCGCAAGGTCAGGGTATGATCCCATTTTCGGATGCGATCCTGTTCCGCAAGGACGAGTTGGCGCTTTTCATTCTCGGCATCACGTAGCTTGCGCTCTTCGGCGGTTAATTCCCGCGGCACCACCTTGAGCACATCGCCATTGGCACTCACAATCTGGTAGCCCTGTCGTACCACTTCCGGTGGCAGGCGATCAGTCTGCACCATAACGCCTTCGGCATTAAAATAGCGGTAGTAGAACTTTTGGGCCCCGGCTTCGCTCGCGAACAGCACCACCGTCAGCATCAGGCCTACAGACAAGTTCCCTGCTGTGCTTAGTCGCCTTAGCCCGTGGCTATTCAATGCCGTAGCTCGCTCGATACGCTTCAATCCGTTCCAGTAAATTTGTGTCATTACCATCCGCACGTAAATAGTCAACGATATGCTCCAGCGCCACAATACTAATCACTGCCAGCCCGTACTCGCTCGCCACCTCCTGTACTGCCGACAGCGTGCCTTTGCCTCGCTCCTGGCGATCCAGTCCGATCAACACGGCAAGCGGTTGCGCGCCAGCGGTGGCGATGATATCGATTGCCTCGCGGATAGCGGTGCCAGCGGTGATGACATCATCGACGATCAATACCCGGCCCTGTAGTGGGGCGCCGACGATGTTGCCACCCTCGCCGTGTTGTTTGGCTTCCTTGCGGTTAAACGCATAGGGCAAATCGCGTTGGTGATGCTCTGCCAGGCTAATGGCCGTTGCCGCTGCCAATGGAATACCCTTATACGCGGGCCCAAAGATCATATCGAACTCGGTGCCGGCAGCCTGGATCGCCGCTGCGTAGCAGCGCCCCAGAGACGCCAGTGCCGTGCCAGTACTCATTGCTCCGGCATTAAAAAAATAAGGGCTAATACGTCCTGACTTTAGTTGGAATTCACCAAATTTCAATGCTCCGTGGGCCAGTGCTGTGTCAATAAACTGTTGTTGATAGGGCTGCATTTGAACTGCAAAACCTCGTTTTTAATGGGTAAAAGTAAGTAAAAGTATATGCTCGTGTGAGCTGGGAGCCACGCCAGTGCAGGCGCGACACGCCCGTGTGGGTAAATGAACACCGGCTGGAGAGCATTATACTGCCATCAGCGCATTGCATCGGGTATGATACGCGCTCTGGTAAGCAGGGGGTACTATGAGAATTATTAGCTTCTGTGCCGAAGGCATAGAAAAAGCAGCTCAGGCGGGCTTTTACGACTGGGTTTTGGGTCAGGACGCCGACATTATCTGTGTCCAGGACTTGCGTGCCCAAGAGTACGACCTGCAGGATGATACCTATTTTCCCGATGGCTACTTCCCTTATTTCTTCGATTCACCCGATTCTGTGAACGGTGTCGCAATCTATGTACGCCAGATGCCCAAGGCCATTATGACCGGCCTCAGCTTTGGTGAGCTCGATATCGAGGCGCGCTATATCCAGGCGGATTTCGACCATATCAGCGTTGGCTGTATTCTCGCTCCCGCAGCGGAGAAAGGTAAACCCGAGGAGCTGGCTCACAAGGAGCAGTTCTACAAATTACTGCAAAATCACCTGAACAAAATTCGCAATAAGCGTCGGGAGTATATTATTTGCGGTAGCTGGTTTATAGCTCACCGGGAAACCGATCTCCAGGACGCCCAGGCCGCTGCCGATATGCCCGGATTTTTGCCGGAAGAGCGCGAGTGGCTGGAAGTGCTATACCGGGATCTTGGCTATGTTGACGGCTTTCGCCGCATCAACAACGACAATGACGAATTTAGCTGGTGGCCCGACGGCGATCGCAGCAAGGGTGGTATACGCACCGATCTGCAGATTCTTTCTAACGGGCTGCGCAATAGTGTCGAGTATGGCGTGATCAACAAAAATCAGATCTTCTCCAATCACGCCCCCACCATCATGGACTACGATATCGAGATTCGATGATCGGCGTTAAACCGCGACGTTAACCAGATAGCGCAGCTTTCTGGGCTTGAACCAACTGTTCAATACCGGTCTGTGCCAGCGCCAGCATCTGGTTCAGGTGCTCACCGCTAAAGGGCTTGCTCTCCGCAGTGCCCTGGACTTCAATAAAGCCACCCTGCTCGGTCATCACCACATTCATATCGGTTTCGGCGGCTGAATCCTCGGGATAATCCAGGTCCAGCACCGGCACCCCGTCGTAAACGCCCACGGATACTGCGGCGACCATGCCGATCAGCGGATCTTTCACAATCAGCTTCTGGCGCTGCATGGTTCGCACTGCGTCCACCAGTGCCACACAAGCACCGGTTATCGACGCCGTTCGTGTGCCGCCATCAGCCTGAATCACATCACAGTCGACTTTGATGGTGAATTCTCCCAGGGTATCGAGGTTGACAGCCGCTCGCAGTGAGCGGCCAATAAGCCGCTGAATTTCCACGGTTCGGCCACCCTGCTTGCCCCGGGTAGCCTCCCGATCCATGCGACTACCGGTAGAGCGCGGCAGCATGCCGTATTCTGCGGTCAGCCAGCCCTTGCCCTTGCCTCGCAGGAATCGCGGCACCCCGGCCTCCACCGACGCGGTGCAAATAACCCGGGTGTCGCCATATGCTACCAATACTGAGCCTTCGGCATGGCGGGTATAGTGGCGCTCGATGGCAACCGGCCTCAATTGATCGGGTTTGCGGCCACTGGGCCTTGCTTTTGCCATATTCGATTCCTGTTAGCGGAGGGAAGGCGCGCATTATACACAAGCTTGGTCATCCGCAGCTTGGTTATAGCAGGACAGATAATTGCTATACCGAGCACTCTATTTGGTTTAAATCCTCGGCTGAATGACTTTCAGCCGCAGCTCAAGCCGACTAGAATAGGCATTTTAACCAAGGTAATCCCACCCATGATCAGCAGTATGACGGCGTTCAGCCGTAAAGAGCGGCACGAAGACTGGGGTAGCCTGACCTGGGAGTTGCGTTCGGTCAATCATCGCTACCTGGAGCCCAGCTATAAATTACCCGAGCCGCTGCGCCATATCGAAACCCGTTTGCGTGAGCAACTCAAGCAATACGCAAAGCGCGGCAAATTCGACTGTGCGCTAAAATTTGAACCTCGCTCACAGCGCAATGCCGGGCTCAGCATCAACCAGGGTGTACTGGGTGATTTGCTACGGGCGGTTTCGGTACTCGCTAGCGAGTATAAAATAGCCAAGCCCAACCCTCTGGAGATACTGCAATGGCCGGGATTGTTGCAGGAGCCAGCGCAGGACCATGACTGCGTGGCCAAGGTGGCGAGCGATTTATTCGAGGCTGCATTGGTCGAACTCAGCAATACCCGGCTGCGTGAAGGCGCCGAGCTGACCACATTTATCGTGCAGCGGCTCGATGCCATCGATACCCAGGTGGCTGAGATGCGGCGGCGGTTACCGGAAATTCTGGGCAAGCAGCGCCAGCGTTTGCTCAAAAAGCTGGAGGAAATAGCGGCGGCGCCAGACGTGGATCGACTGGAGCAGGAGCTGGTCTATGCTGCCCAAAAAGCGGATGTGGATGAAGAGCTCGATCGCCTGGATACCCACATCAACGAAGTTCGGCGCATACTCAATAAGGGCGGTAGCTGTGGTCGTCGGCTGGATTTCCTGATGCAGGAGCTCAACCGGGAAGCCAATACCTTGTCATCCAAGTCTCTCACTGCCGATACCACCCTGGCTGCCGTCGAGCTCAAGGTGTTGATAGAGCAAATGCGCGAACAGGTACAAAATATTGAATAGCGAGGTAACAATGTCCACACCGCCAGGCACTCTGTATACACTGTCCGCGCCCTCCGGCGCCGGTAAAACCAGTCTGGTGCAGGCTCTGTTGGAGCTCGATTCGGGGATTCTGGCCTCGGTGTCACACACCACTCGCCAGCAGCGCAACGGTGAGCAGCACGGTGTTAACTACCACTTTATCGACGAGCCTCAGTTTCAGCAGATTCTGGCCCGGGGCGGCTTTCTGGAGCACGCTCGGGTTTTTGACAATTGGTATGGCACCTCGCAGGATTGGGTCGAGCAGACCCTGGAAGGCGGTACCGATGTGATCCTGGAAATCGACTGGCAGGGGGCGCAACAGGTGCGCAGACAAATCCAGCATACGGTATCCATTTTTGTTCTGCCGCCGTCGCGGCACACCCTGGAGCAGCGTCTCACCGGGCGGGGCCAAGATGACAACGCCATTATTGAAGCCCGCATGGCCCAGGCACAAAATGAAATGTCCCACTATGCTGAGGCCGACTACCTGCTTATTAATGACGATTTTGATACCGCACTGAATGAACTGGCGGCTATTTTTTGCGCCCATCGATTGCGGCTTGGCCTTCAGGCAGAGCGCTACTGCGAGCTGATTACCGACTTACTGTCCTGATTATTGCTCTGAATATTGCCCTAATTATTGTCCTGAAAACCCACGAAATTGAATCAACCATGTTCACCAATGTTGAAATTTGATAGAATTTCCGGCTGCGTCGCCCATGGAGCGGGCTATGCTGCTTAGCATCCCATTTATTTAGCTAGCGAATCAGCTAGCGAATCAGGTAGTGAAAATATGGCACGTATTACAGTAGAAGATTGTCTCGACCACGTTGATAACCGTTTTAGCCTGGTTATGGTAGCGGCCAAGCGCGCTCGTCAAATCAGTGTCTACGGCAAAACGCCCCTGGTCGAGGTAGAGGCGGATAAGTGTACCGTGATAGCGCTGCGCGAGATTGCCGAAGGTCTGGTGACCCAATCGTATCTTGAGCACGGCGAGCAAGAATATGCCGAGGAAGCGCTGGAAGACATAAGCGTGCCGGTCGTTATTCTACCGCAGCCGGAACCGGAGTAGCTTTTGTGTCGCGCGCCATAGCCCTCGGGCAGGCATCCCAACCACAGCTACACCGCTAGCGGTTGCGATCATGTGCTGCCGCGATCAGCACGCAAGAATATAGCCGGGGGCGGGCCATGCAAACCATTGAATCCTTCGCCGAGTCCATCGGCAATTATTTACCTGCCGGCCAAATCCAGCTTGTGCGGCGCGCCTATTTCTATGCCGAGCAAGCCCATGACGGCCAGCTACGCCGCAGCGGCGAGCCCTATGTCACGCACCCGCTGGCGGTAGCTTATATCCTTGCAGAAATGCGCATGGATCACCAAAGCCTGATCGCCGCCTTGCTACACGATGTGATCGAAGACACTGGCATTGGCAAAGACGCTCTGGCGGAGCAGTTCACTTCCACGGTGGCTGATTTGGTCGATGGCGTCAGCAAGCTCACCCAGATCGAATTTCAGTCCAGGGCCGAGGCGCAGGCAGAGAATTTCCAGAAGATGGCGCTGGCGATGGCGCGGGATATTCGCGTCATTTTGGTCAAGCTCGCTGACCGCCTGCACAATATGCGCACCCTGGGTGTGCTGCGACCTGAAAAACGCCGCCGCATTGCCAGGGAAACCCTGGATATTTACGCTCCTATTGCCAATCGATTGGGGATGAACAGTGTGCGGCTCGAGTTTGAGGAGCTGGGTTTTGCCGCCTTGTACCCCATGCGCTCGCGCCGCATCCAGGCCGCAGTGCGCTCCGCCCGCGGCAATCGCAAAGAACTGGTCGACAATATCCGAGACGCCATCAGCGAGCGCCTCACCAATGAGGGACAGCAGGCGAGGGTTATCGGCCGCGAAAAGCACCTCTACGGCATCTACCAGAAAATGCGCCAGAAGCGGAAATCCTTTTCCGAGATCATGGATGTATTTGCCGTGCGCATTATCGTCGACTCGGTGGATAGCTGTTACCGGGTGCTGGGTATGATCCACGGTATGTACAAACCGGTGAGCGGCCAGTTCAAAGACTATATCGCCATCCCCAAATCCAATGGCTATCAGTCATTGCACACCATTGTTATCGGTATGCATGGCGCCCATATCGAGGTGCAGATTCGCACCTTCGAGATGGAGGATATGGCCAACAGTGGTATCGCCGCTCATTGGCTGTATAAAAGTACTGACGAGGACGCGGAGCAGACCCAGAGCTCCCACCTGCTGGCGCGGCAGTGGGTGCAGGGCTTGCTCGACATGCAGGAGCGCACCGGTAGTTCGCTGGAATTTATTGAGCACGTCAAGGTTGATTTATTTCCCGACGAAGTTTATGTGTTTACCCCGCGGGGGGAAATTCTCACCCTGCAAAGTGGCTCCACGGCGGTGGATTTTGCCTATGCTGTGCATACCGACTTGGGCCACAGCTGTTCCGCATGCCGTATCAATCACAACCTGGAGCCGCTGTCCAAGCCGCTGGAAAGCGGCCAGACCGTCGAGGTTATTACCTCGCCCCTGGCCAAACCCAACCCGGCCTGGCTCAATTTTGCCGTCACCGGCAAAGCGCGCTCGCATATTCGTCACTTTCTCAAGCACCAGCGCAAGGCCGAATCCGTAGAGTTGGGCCGCGAGCTGCTGGACACGGCGCTACTTAGCCTGGATAGCAGTCTCGACCGGCTTAAAAGACGCCAGGTCAAGGGCCTGTTGAAACAGACCGGCCACAAGAACCTCGACCGCTTGCTGGAAGAAATCGGGCTTGGCAATAGGGTGGCCTTCTTGACCGCCCGCAGTCTGCTGGAGAGCAGTGTCGAAAAAGATGTTTCACCCAAGTCCTCCCAGGCACCGCTGTTGATTGCCGGCACCGAAGGCATGTTGGTCAACTTTGCCAAATGTTGCCACCCCATACCTGGCGACCATATCATCGGCCATATCCGGGCCGGCCGGGGACTCGCCGTCCATCGCAACACCTGCATCGATATCGAGGATGTGCGGGAAAACCAGCAGAAATGCATCGACCTGCAATGGGCGGATGATGTGCAGGGTGAATTTGCGGTTGAAATTCGAGTGCTGATGGAAAACCGGCGCGGTATCTTCGCCAATATCGCCAACCAGATTCACGCCGCCGAAGCCAATATTGAAGAAATTGTCACCACCGAGGAAGACCCGAGCTATGGCTTGGTGAAATTGGTGCTGTCGGTGCTGAATCGCGTGCACCTGGCCCGGGTGATGCGCCGCCTGCGCGCCATTAACGGCGTCAACAAAGTCGTAAGACCCAGATATGATAGGGGTTCTGTTCGTGAGCAAAAAACAGGCAATACATAGTGACAGCGCCCCGCAGGCTATCGGCACATACTCCCAGGCCGTAAAGGTGGGCAATACTGTTTGGCTGTCAGGCCAGATACCCCTCGATCCGGAGTCGATGGAGATGGTGGGCGACGATATTAGAAGCCAGGCCTGTCAGGTGTTCGATAATCTCAGTGCTGTAGCCAGAGCTGCTGGTGGTGATCTGGGACAGATGGTTAAACTCAATATCTCGATGACCGACCTCGGCCACTTCGGCCAGGTCAACGAGATTATGGCGGAGTACTTC
This sequence comes from uncultured Cellvibrionales bacterium, assembly GCA_965370135.1. GTDB lineage: Bacteria > Pseudomonadota > Gammaproteobacteria > Pseudomonadales > JAHEGP01 > JAHEGP01. The sequence continues at coordinate 1,692 of CBDUUA010000034.1, read as the reverse complement.
GACGAGCCCTACCCCGCTCGCGCCTGTGTCGGCGTTGCCTCGCTGCCGCGCAATGCCATGATCGAAATTGAAGCGATTATGGTGCTGGCTACTCCATAGCCAATGAATCAGGCCGGCGAGATGCTGAGTTTGAATTGGCGTCACAACGCGCTACGATGGAGTTTATGGGATCACCGCTGCCACTCTGCCTTGAGTAGGCTAGCTGTGCAACAAGGGCTTGCTTTCAGTTTGTGAACAATATCCCGAGCCGATAGTGTTGAACCGGAAAATAGGGTCTAACATTGAAGATACCGTTTGCGCCCGGTTGAGAAGTGCCGGGGATTACTCTTAGGGAGAATAACTATGAAGGCTAAGCTCAGGTCGCTTACCACAGCCGTGGCTTTTGGGCTGTTGTTCAGCTTGCCCAATCTCAGTTTTGCGCAGCATGTCTTTCAGCCCCCCGCTGTAGGTGATACCTATCAGCAACCCACTGCCCTCGCTATGACCGGGGATCTGGTGCTGGCGCGACCGGCACTGTTTGTGATGACGGTTGTCGGTACCGCAGTATTTGTTGTCAGCCTGCCATTTTCTGCCCTTGGAGGCAATGTTGGTAACTCTGCGGATACCCTGGTGGTTCGTCCCGGCAAGGCGACCTTCGTGCGCTGTCTGGGCTGTCGCAACGGCCGCCGACCCAAATACGATAACGTAGCTGCCAACTAACATTCGCGCAGAAACGAAGTTTCTGCCAAGGGCGCATATCCCTGTGCAGGCCGGGATCCATAGCTCTCAGTTAGCAGCAACGCTTCTTAAAAACAGCTCCGCTCTTAGCCAGCTCCGCTCTTAACCAGCTCAGCAATGGCCGGCCACCAACACTTTGTTGGTGCTTGTTTCGGTGCGCTCAAGTGCCTCCCGTGAGGCCTCGATACTTTTCCTGAAGTTCTTCTTCCGTTTCCAGGTGCGTGGGATCCAGTGGGATACAATCCACCGGGCAAACCTGCTGGCATTGGGGTTCGTTGTAGTGGCCCACGCATTCAGTGCATTTCAAAGGGTCGATGACATAAATATCATCTCCCTGGTAAATTGCTTCATTGGGGCACTCCGGCTCGCATACATCGCAGTTAATGCATTCATCGGTAATGATCAGGGCCATGGTGTTCGCTCAGCCGGTGGAAAATTTGTCCTGCAGGGCCTGGGTGACGGCAGGGTGGACGAAGGGCGTTACATCGCCGCCGAGAGAGGCAATCTCCCTGACCAGGGTTGCCGATATATAGGATAAGTGATCCGGGGGTGTCAGGAACACAGATTCAAAGTGAGGGCTCTGGGCGCGGTTCATATTGGCGAGCTGCATCTCGTACTCGAAGTCCGATGCCGTGCGCACCCCCCGCAGCGCAATATGGGTGCCGCAGCTCTCGACGAACTCAGTCAGTAAGCCGCTAAACGGCATGATTTCAACGCCATCAATATGAGCAAGCGCCAACTTGCACAAATGGGAGCGCTCATCCAGGTCGAATAGCGGCTGTTTTTTTTCACTGCAGGCGATGGCCACGATAACGCGGTCGAACAATTTCGCAGCGCGTTCAACCAGGTCGACGTGGCCGTTGGTAACAGGATCGAAAGTACCCGGATATACTACTGCAGTCATGGCGTTCTCCAGGGATTGTGGTGGCGGCGCATGGTACCTAATAATCAAGTGCTGAAAAAGACTTTGGGGGG
>CBDUUA010000033.1:0-11337 GCA_965370135.1 uncultured Cellvibrionales bacterium | reverse complement strand
AAAAACCAGGCGATTGAGCCGGGAAGACTGGATCCGAGGCGCGCTTGAGCTGCTTGCAGAAAAAGGTGTGGGTGGCGTGAAGATTGTTCCCCTCGCTGCTCGGCTGGGTGTCACCAGCGGCAGCTTTTACTGGCACTTCAAGAATCGCAGGCAACTGCACGACGCACTGCTCGATTTTTGGGCGCGGGAGATGACAGACGCCGCCATTGACGCTGCGACAAGCTTTACCGGAACGCCTATTGAACGTATCTGGCGCCTGATGGAACAGGTGATGGCCACTGGCGTGGCGCGTTTTGACCTGGCCATTTCGCACTGGGCGCAATCAGATGCAGCAGTGCAAATAGCGTTCCAGAGAGCAGTGAACAAGCGCTTCGCATTCGCCAAGTGGATGTTTGTGGAAGCTGGTTTCAGCGACAACCAGGCTGAAGCCCGAGGGCGCATGATGGTGGTCTATATGATGGGGGAATCTACCTTGATTTTCGACTCGCCAGGCAAACGCAAAAAACTGCTCCGATTGAAGTATGAAATCCTGACCCATAGATAGTAGCGCTCGCGCCCACCGCCCCCAGTGGATTGGCCAAGTCCTTTGGTATGAAGAATTGGCATAATGAAGTGGTATATGATCATGAGCAGGATTATGCGTAGGCTTTGCCTGGGGATTCATAATCAGGGGTTAAGCAGTGACTAGTGAAGCGAATGCACTGGGCACTGCGTTTCTGAAAGCAAATATGCTGGCGGAACCAGACCGCACGGCGATGAAAACAGTGTTGCTGGACTATGCCCGCACCCGTTACATTCGACCCGCTTCACTCAGAACGCCCGATGGACGCAAAGAAATGTTGCAAAGAACACTACAAGCACAGCAGAAAGTTTGGGCAGCCACTATGCATGTGATTGATCAGGGACATCTCGGCCTGGCAGAATCATCTGTAATTACCGCTGTAAATAACGTACTCGATGCCCATACCATTCGATTGGTAGCTGCGTTCCAGCATTACAAATGTTATCACAGCAATGGAAGCCGATCTTGGCCAGTGATTCGCATTACAGAAGTGTGCCGCAAAACACCTTAAAACCAGGGAACAGATTGACTGTGACTTCATTTTTCATCCGCTACTTACTTATCCGCTATTTATTTATCCTTAAACTGCTCATTCCGTGCATGTTGTTACCGTCTGCCCATGCCGACTGGATCAATCTGACCGGTGCCGAGACATCGCCCAATATTGCCGAGATCTACATCATGGACGATCACGTCAGGGTGGTACTGGAAGCCTATGTCGGGGATCTTGATGTCTTCGAAGATCTGGTGCCGGATGACTGGGTCAGCGAACTTGAGGTCAAGCGACCCGATCAGGTGTCGCGCATGAGACATTTCTCCGATCAGATCTTACGGGTCCGCACCCCCGACGGTGAGAAACTGCAGGCTGAACTGGTGCGAGTAGAGCCGCGTCAGCGCATTGATCGCAAGTCGCCGTTTGCCGGCATGATCAATCCCTATACCCGTCAGCGCGTGCCGGAGGCCCCTGTCGACAAACGTGTGCTGTATGCTGAGATCATCTACCCCTTTACCGGCAAGCCCTCTGCGCTGACCTTTATTCCTCCTCAGGATGAAGCAGGCAGGTCAACAGTGTCGATCGGCTTCATTGCCTATCACAAGTCGGTACCGATTATCGATTTTCGCTATCTCGGTGCGGCGGCGAAAGTCAATCTCGACTGGGACGACCCATGGTATACGAAGTTCGACAACCCCAACCTTAAGCGCCACCACAAATCGGCCTTGATGTCGTTTCTGTATGTCGAAGACTACGAAGTTCGACACGAAATGCTTATCCGGGTCAGGGATATGGCCCACTGGATGGATCTCGGCCTGCAAGGTGATGAGTATATCGAGCCCGATGAGCTGGATGATCTCAGGCAGCGCATCAGTGAGTTTCTGCTGACGCGCAACCCGGTGCTGATCGATGGCGCCAGCATCGAAGCAATTCTCGATCGCAGCAACTACGTCAAGCTCGGCATCAAGGGTATCCAACTGCTCGAACAACCCGAGCGCCTGGAAATCTCTACGGCCATCGTCGGTGTCATCATCACCTACCTGACCAAAGGCTTGCCACAACAGGTGACCGTCGACTGGGATCTGTTTACCGATCAGGTCCAACGGGTGCCTGCTACTGCAACGGATCCAGCCGGGCCAATGCCGACCTTCCTGACACCGGAAGATAATGTCCATACGTGGACCAATTTCCTGAAAAATTACACACCGGCTACCGTGGCCAATGTCAGTGTTGATGAGACCGTCAACAAACTGCGAGTGCCCTTGCTCAGCTTGCTGTGTATTGCCGGCTTGCTATTCATGGGCATCTGGATATTGCGCCGCTACCGCAGCGGCGACGCTCTGGGGGCGCCGGTGGCAACTGGGCTGGTGTTGCTGGCAGCTGCGGTACTGCTGTACCCCTATGGGCGCATTGATGTTGCGCGTCCCGCATCCATGATCAACACCCTGGATGATGATGAAGCGCAGACTATCCTCAACAGCCTGCTTAAGAACGTCTACCGCGCCTTTGATTTTCGGGCGGAGTCGGATGTCTACGACAAACTTGCCATCAGCGTGCAAGGCGACCTGCTGACGGACATCTATCTGCAGAACCGCAAGTCATTCGCGGTCAAGAAGGCGGGCGGCGCACAGGCCCGGGTCAAGGAAGTGGAAGTGCTATCGACCACTGCCAGACCTGCCGCAGACAGCTCAGGGGCTTTTGTGCTCGATTCAACGTGGACGGCACAGGGCAGCGTGGGGCACTGGGGGCACGTACACACCCGCAAGAACTACTATGATGCAGCTGTTACTGTAGAAGTCATTGATGGCGCCTGGAAGATTACCGGGCTGGAGCTAATGGAAGAGAAGCGGCTTGAGCCCGGCATGTCGGTCAATACCGATCAAGATGAATAATGCCTATGATTTCCATCGAAGCCCTGCGGTTCAGCTATCCCGATTCATCGTTCCGGTTCTCCATGTCAGATTTTTCCGTCGCCCAGGGAGAAAAACTCGCCGTTATTGGCCCCAGTGGCTCAGGCAAGACCACCCTGCTCAAGCTGATCGCCGGCATCATCGTTCCGGAAAAAGGCAAGGTGCAGGTCGGTGACACCGTTGTCAGCCAGCTGGGCGATGCAGCAAGGCGCGATTTCAGGATCTCGGAGATCGGTTTCGTATTCCAGAATTTCCAGCTGCTCGACTATTTATCTGTGCTGGACAATATCCTGCATCCGTTCCGAATATCCCGGGCCCTGGTGCTCAACCGAGAGGTGCGCAAACGCGCCGCTGAGCTGGCTGAGCAGATGGGCATCGCCGATAAGTTGTTACAACATGCGGGTGAGCTTTCGCAAGGTGAGCAGCAACGCGCGGCGATCTGCCGGGCCCTGCTGCCACAGCCAAGGCTAATCCTGGCGGATGAAGCGACCGGCAATCTTGATCCAGACAACAAGATGCTCGTTCTCGACCTGTTATTCGAGCGCGCCGATGACCACGGTGCAACGCTGCTCGCCGTGACCCATGACCATGAACTGCTGCCGCGTTTTGACCGTGTAGTCGACTTCAATGATTTTCGTGATTTCCAGGTCAAGAGGACATAATGGACAGCCTCTATATCGCCTGGCAGTACGTCACCTGGAACCGGGGCAAGACACTGGTGCTGATTACCAGCATCACCCTGATCACGTTTCTGCCGATGGCATTGCAAGTGCTGCTGAACGAAAGTGAGCAGCAGTTGCGTTCAAGGGCGCTTGAGACGCCGCTACTGGTCGGCGCCAGGGGCAGCGCGCTGGATCTCGTCATGAGCAGTCTCTACTTTGATGACCAAGTGCCGGAAATCATCAGCATGCAGGCGGTCAGGCAAGTCGAGGCTACAGAGCTGGCGTTTGCGATTCCGCTGTATGTGCGGTTTCAGTCCCGTGGGTTTCCTGTGGTTGGAACAACACTGGATTATTTCGACTTCCGCAAACTGAAAATAGAAGAAGGGCGCATGCTTGCGGTTCTCGGTGAGTGTGTAATCGGTGCTGATGTGGCTGAGAGTTTGGCAATCGCGCCGGGAGACAGCCTGGTGACGTCACCGGAGAATCTGTTTGATATTGCAGGCATTTATCCGCTGAAGATGAAAGTCACCGGGGTATTGGCCCGTCGACACAGCCCGGATGATCTTGCGGTATTCGTAGACATGAAGACAGCCTGGGTCATACAGGGCCTCGGGCACGGACATCAGGATCTTGCGAAAACCCGCGATGCCTCGGTTATCCTCAAGCAGGACCAAGGCAGTGTGACTGCCAATGCCAGCTTGATGCAGTACACGGAGATTACCAGGGACAATATCGACGGCTTTCATTTTCATGGGGACCAATCCATCTATCCCGTTAGCGCCGTTCTGGCGCTGCCGGAGAACACCAAATCGGCGGCTATGCTGCGTGGCCGCTTTCTCGAGAATGAACACTATCAAATCGTTAAACCGGATGATGTTATCGATGGTTTGATGGAGAGTATTTTTCGCATCAAGACTGTTATCGATGCAGTCATTGTTATCGTTGCTATAGCAACTGTGCTGACGATTGTGCTGGTGTTCATATTGTCACTGCGCATTCGGCGTGAAGAACTGGAAACCATTTTCCGGATCGGATGCAGCCGCATGACCATAGCGCAGCTGCTTGCTGCAGAAATCCTTATTATCATTTTGAGCAGTGCGGTGCTTTGCGCCGGCTTGTTGTGGCTGCTGCAGGCTAACAGCAGTGAACTGGTGCGCGGGCTGATATTGCGATGAACCTTAAAAAATACTGGGCAACGGTTTTATGCCTGTTCTTGATATCGATAGGGATGTCGATAGCGATGTCGAGTGCACAGGCTGCCGACAAACTCCAGGTCTACACCGTCAACTATCCCCTGCAGTATTTTGCCGAGCGCATTGGCGGCGATTTTGTCGATGTGCAGTTCCCGGCGCCTGGAGATATAGACCCTGCCTTCTGGATGCCTGATACGAAGACCATTGGCGCCTATCAACAGGCGGACCTGATCCTGCTGAACGGAGCCGGCTATGCGAAGTGGGCAACAAAGGTATCGCTGCCGCGTCGCAAGCTGGTCAATACGTCCAGCTCGTTCATGGATGATTACATCCGCGTCGACGATAAAGTGACCCACCAACATGGCCCGGGTGGCGATCATTCGCATGCGGGAACGGCCTTTACCACATGGCTGGATTTCACGCAGGCTGCCATGCAGGCAGAGCAGGTCGCACTGGCAATGAAAAAAGCGAGGCCAGGGCATGCCCGCGTTTTTGAAGAAAACTACCGGCAACTGGAACGCGATCTCATGCAGCTGGATACCAGCCTGCGGGAAATCATATCGGTCCACCCCGAAATCCATGTACTGGCATCACATCCCGTGTATCAATATCTCGCTCGTCGCTATCAGCTGAAGCTGCAAAGCCTTATGTGGGAGCCGGATGTTTCACCCGATGCCGCGCAGTGGCGCGAACTAGAGCTTGTCAACGCCAAGCATTCTGGGAAATGGATGTTATGGGAAGCGAGACCCATTGCAGAGACGCAAACGGGTCTAGCCAGTATGGGTATTAGGAGTATTGTGTTCGAACCCTGTATGAATAGACCAGCGGAAGGCGATTTCCTTGCCGTTATGAAGGCCAATATTGAAAATCTAGGAAGTGCGTGGCAATGATGACTGCATTCGGGCTGGGCATGATCCGGACCAGCGACCACCGGTCTCCTGCGGGCGCATTCCCAAAAAGCAGGCGCTTCCACTCAAACCAAAGAGTTATAGGCAAATGATCGTTTAGTGCCAATTTCGGGCGCTGAGCGAATATGCTCGCGGGGAGCTGGGCGCTCAAACTCAGCAATCGTCTCGCCTCAAAGGGGTACCGGGGGCGGAGGGCTAAGCGCAGCGCACTGCAGTGTGCTTTAGTCGGCTTAAGCCTCCGACAACAGTGTCGGCTTGGCGACACCAAAGCCCTGGGCGTAATCGACGCCCATGTTCTCCAGGGCCTGTAGCTGGGCTTCGTTTTCAACACACACCGCTATCGTGGGCTTGCCGGTAACATGGGCGATGCGATTGATGGCGTCGAGCATGTCTGCCGATGCCGGATCGCGAGTCATCGCCGCCACCAGCGAGCCGTCAATTTTGATGTAGTCCACCGGCAATTTGCGCAAGTAGTCGAAGGAGTGTGTGCCCCTGCCAAAATTGTCCAGCGCGAACTTGCAGCCTCGCGCTTGCACTCGCGCAATGAAGTCGGCTGCTCTGGGTAGATTGGCAATAGCCGCCGTTTCCATGATTTCGAAGCAGAATTGTTTTCTGGGTAAGCTGCCACGATCCAGCTCCGCCAACAGAAAATTCAAGAACAGGTCGTTGCCGATGGAGTTGCCCGAGAGGTTGATGTGAATGCGTCCGAGTTGAGCGGCCTTTTCGGGGCAGCTGCGCAACCATTGGCAGGTTCGCTGGATCACCCAGCGATCGATGATGTCCATGCGATTGTATTGTTCGGCAGCGGCTATCAACTCGCCCGGCAACATCACCGAGCCGTCGGCAGCAGCCACTCCAAGTAAAATTTCGTGGTGAATACCGGCATTTTCGGATAGGGGGACGATGGCTTGGCAGCGTAGGCGCAGGCGATCCTGCTCCAGTATTTCACCCAGCAGCGTGATCCACTCCAGCATGTTTTTTTGGTGGAGCTGCTGATCCCTATCACCCTGCCACAGAACCCGATTGCCGCCACTGTGTTGCGCCTGCTGAACCAGGCTTTGCAACTGTTTGAGCAGGGTGGTGGTGCAACTGCTGTGGCCGGTCACGGCGACAATACCCAGGCTGGCATTGGTATTGTGGGCCGTGAGCGCATCACTTTGCTGCAGCGCCAGTCGCAGGTTCTCCGCCAGTGCCTGTGCGTATTCGCCGTCCCGGCCGGGCAGCAAGATGCCGATGCCGTGGGCTTCAATACGAGCGACAATGGCCTGGTTCGGGCACAGCGATGTAATCAGTGCGGCGCTCTCGCGCAGCAGTTGTTCGCCGGAATGTGGATCCCCGTGGTTGCAGATAGCGGCAAACCGGTCAATTTCCACGCCAATGAGTGCATGGCAGGTCTCGCTATAGCAGGCGAGTTTGGTGTGTTCGGCCAGTTGGCTGTCGAAGGCGCTTTGATTCAATAAACCCGTGAGCGGGTCGAGACTGGATGCTTGAACCCGTTGCTGATACAGCGATTGGGCGATTTCATAGAGGCCGTTATCTACCACCGGCCAGGCATTTGGGTTCGATAACTGCTGCAAGCCATGCTGCATATTGCGTGCGAGGGTGTTGCGGGGCCAATCAAAAAGCTGGTGCCCTTGTTCATTGACCAGTACATAGCGACTGTGGTCACCGGCTACCCAGGCGAGCTGCAGCGGTTCGTCGAGAGGGTTGTCTATCCAGCCGAGCCAGTCTCCGGCCCTGAGTTCCCGGCAGCGATTGAGCCAACGATCTGCCGGCGTAACTGTTGCTGTGCCGGGAGTATCCTTTTCTGATTGGCGATGGGGATAGTCCGGCAGTACCAGCGTCTGTGCCGGGTCTTCCAGTGTGGCGGCCAACTGCCGAGCTACCGCTTGATATTGAATGGTGGCGATGCCCAGCTCCTCCAGCGGTTTCAGCAGTAGGGATGGCATGGCTTCGGCCCCAAGCGGTGTCCATCGGCCGATACTCGAGCGTCGCTGCTCCGCGGGTAACAGGCTGTAATAGAGGTCATGCAGGATTGCCAGGCAGTCACGCCATTGCTCGCTGTGGTCGTCGCTTTTGAGCAGGCTGTGAATCATAAACTTGTGCCAGCCGCTATCGAGCAGTTCGAGCAGGATTTGCGGGAACACTTTGCCCGCAAAGTATTGGTAGAGTTGCTCGTCGACCTCTGCGTGGGCCCTGTTGAGCTTGTATTGTGCATCCTGCGTTGCCGCCACGCGATTGATATTGCGCTCACAGGCTTGCTGTTGTCGCGCCGCCAGTTCCCGCAGCGGCGTCAATACCGCAGCAAAAACGGCGGGGTTGCTGTTGCTCTCCTGGGCAATGCGCTCACATATCGCCTGTAGTTGGCGCCGCACCACGGCATTGCCGAAGTGGGTTTGCCGGCATAGCCGGGCGATCAGGTTGAGGCTCTGGCGTGCGGGGTGCTGTGGTTTGCTAAAGAAATCGGCATCGAACAACGCCGCCCTGATAAACGGCATCGTCATTTTTTGCAGCAGGGGGCGAGCGGCGTCCGGGATCTGCTCCCCGGCGCTGATTACGCCGAACAATTCATCGACAACGGCAATGCTCGCCCGGGTGTCGGCATGCAAGCGGCCTGGAGCTGAGGCGTCCAGACGCGCAAGCAGGGATTGGCCAATAGTCTGCCCCCCTTCGGCACGGCTGGCTGATGATAATCCCACCAGCTCGGTCAGCACTTCAGCTGCGCTCAGGGTGGCGATGCCGGGGTTCACCGGGGCGGCCTGGTCTTGATTTACTGCCGTCCAAAGACGGCTGGCGGCATGGAATAGCTGATGGCTGCGGGTATCCTTACTGCCGTTTTCCCAGCGCGTTGCGGCGGAAAAAGCGCTTGCCGATGGGCTGGATGTTTTTCTGCCGGGGCCTGGAATAGCTGTCGTTGCCGGTTCCCTGGTGCTTGTTTGCCGCGGCGACTGTTCCAGTCCCGGCAGCACCTGGTATTGGATAAATACCGTGTTGAGCTGCTCATAGAGCGTGTCGATTCCAGTGAGAATACTGTCGCGGAACACGCGGTAGACGATCTGTTGCGTTTGGGTCGATAAGTCCATGGCGGCTATCGAATCGCCAAAATGGCGGCAAAGCCAGGCCGGGCCGAAGGGCAGGGTGGCATCATCACACAGGCGCAGAACGATGCTTGAAAAATGCTGGGCCAGCTTGTCGAGGGCCTGTTGGTTGAGACTTGCTGCTTGTTTTGACAGCACCTCCAGATTCAAGCGGCTTGCGCTTGCAGGCGGCTTCAGGGGGCCTGCGCCTGTGGGCGGGCGAGCAATACAGTCGGCGTCAGTGGGTTCAAAGTCGGGTTTGCCGGCCGCGTCAATAAGCCAGCATACGCGCTCGATAAAGCCGTGTTCGAGCTGAGTGTGGGACTGCTCGATCAACCTGACCGCAGACAGAAATTCGTTTTTGCAGTCGGAGCTGGTGGCGGCAGCGATAAACAGGGCATCGTCCAGAGCGCTGTAAAAGCTTGCATAACAATCGGACAGGTAGTGCGTGGTGATACTGCGGCAGCGGCGCAGGATTTCCCCACGACGAAAATGGGCCAGGTTTTGATTCGTTGTGGATGCGGATTGCGCGCCATTTTGCAGGGCTTTTTTCAGCAGCGGCAGCAATGGCAGGCTGGATTGTAGCGGTTCCAGCACCCACCGTTCACGGGTGTGGTGGGATATTCGAGTGCGGATGCGCAGGGACTGGCTGGAGTCCCCGTCGTGGATCATCAGATCCGCCAGTTCTTCTTGCTGCGGCAGGTGGCTGTCAGTATCGACGCCACTGGTAACGGTGAGAAAGATAAGGTTGTTATTGGCCACCTTCGAGAGGGTGCAGCTCCTGGGAGCTTGTCCCGTTAGCCACAGTTCGGCTTGCAATACGTTGTTGGCAGCGCGCAGGCTCGGACTGCTTACATTGGTTTCGGTATCAGGCATGTGTTCCGGTATCAGGCAGGGTAAATGGGCTGTTCGCAGAGTGTTTGACTCCGCAAAGTATAGCCGCTTTAGCAAAAACCACTCATCGGTAGCAGTATGTTTGGGAGGGGGGGATCATCCTGGGTAAACTCTGCGGATAGCCCAAAGCCGGCTTGCGCCGGTGCCGTAGGGCCTGGGAACGATCAGGGATTCAGGGCTCAGGGTTGAGCCCGGGAATACCACCAGGATGGAGTGCCGGTGGTGTGCGCATTCATAGGCCTGCGCACGGGCCGCTGCTATTTTTTTGGGTTACTGTGCTTCGTCTACAGTTGCTGTTTTTTTGGCTTGCACTTGCTTCTGCCTGTTTTGCTTGCGCTTCCTGGCGACGTGACGCAGTTCTTCTTCGCCGTATTGCTCAAGAATATTATCCAGGGTTCGACTGATCTCAGTACCGATCCTGATGCGCTCAACCTGACTCCAGGTGGCAACCTCTCCCTGGCGAACCAATTCCAGCAGCTCTTTCTCGGACAAATGACTCAAGATTTTGCGAAAGTCGAATTTGCGAAAGTCCGGATAGATGTTGATGTCCGCGCTGTAATCCTGGTTGAGGACTGACGCAAACATATTCATGAAAACATTCAATCGTGGCCATTTATCGCTGTAACGCTTGCTGAAAGCGGTACCGCTGCGGGCTATATTTGAAACGCGTTTATACATGAAATCACGCAGGGACTTGGGTATGCTCGTATCATGCCCGTTACCGCCTCCGCCTAACAAAATAATGGGATTAATAAGACTGCCGATATAATGATTGACGCCGTATAACCGGGCCAGGCGCTTGGCGGGTAAATCGTGAGTGACAGAACCGTCTACCCAGCGCCGGGTGGGCAAGTAGGGTTGGCGCTCACCGCGAACATTCTTTGCCTCCAGCATAACCGGCGGATACACCCCGGGCACTGCGCAGGAGGCCATAACCGCCTTGCGAAGATAGACGTTCGGTGAGGCGATGGCATTGAGCATGCGCGAGGTTTGATGCAACTCGGCGGGAGCTACGGAGATATTGATATTGCGGCCCGTTAATTCAAGGGCTTCCTGGAAGGTCAGATCCGGCACCAGGCGTTCAATCACCTGCTCAAGATCGTGAATGTCTATCTGAGATTCCTTGCCAAATAGCATTTTGTCGAGCCAGTGAGCTTCTTCCTTGGCCTCAGCCACCATCCTCACCGGTGTGATCAGCTCTTCCAGCTCCCTGTTGGAGTGGGAGCCGAACACCGCCGCTACCATGGAGCCGGCGCTTGATCCCGATATCACATTCGGTAACAAATCCTGCTCCATCAAGGCCTTGACGACACCAATATGAAAATGCCCAAGGGCGCCGCCGCCGCTTAGCATAAGCGCTGTGCGGCCATAGCAATGACTGGCTCGATGGAAAAAATCGAGCTTTTCATCGCGGCTGATTTCGCTGTCATCCAGGGCGGCAATGTGTTTCAGCGCATCGACTATCTCGGCGACGTAATCCTCAATCAGGCACTTGGTACCAAATTTGGCGGGTAGATACAGTGTGGCTTTACCCATGCCGCCCATATTGCCATGAACGCCTTCGTTGAGGGCGAACAGCAGGGCGTGATTATCGTGCCGGGCTCGGTGCAGTCTAAGGCTGTCGAGCCGCCGGCGTAT
>CBDUUA010000032.1:0-11468 GCA_965370135.1 uncultured Cellvibrionales bacterium | reverse complement strand
CGCACCATCTTGCGCAGTAACGGCATCAACACCCGCTACTATGCGATAGATCCGCTAAGCGGCAAGCCCAGCCACAACAATGCCGAATTGACCGCCGAAGCCGTGCGCCGACTGGCCGATGCCAGCTTTAGCCTGGCGGAAATGGACTGCCTGTGTTGCGGCACCAGTATGCCCGACCAGCTAATGCCCAATCATGGGGTAATGGTACACGGGGAACTGCAAACGCCTCCGACTGAGGTCATCGCCACTGCCGGAATCTGCCTCGCCGGCGTCAGCTCCCTCAAATACGCCTACCTCGGGGTGGCCGCCGGCGAATATAGACGCGCGGTGGCCACCGGCTCTGAAGTGGCCTCGGCGATTATGCGTGGCCACCTGTTCGAAAGGGAACTGGAAGTCCAATTGAAATCCCTGGAGCGAAGACCTGAACTGGCCTTCGAAAAAGATTTTTTGCGCTGGATGCTATCCGACGGCGCCGGCGCGATGCTACTGCAAGCCGAGCCCCGCCCCCAGGGACAGTCGCTGCGTATCGATTGGATTTTTATACGATCCTACGCCAATGAGATGCCGGCCTGTATGTATAGCGGCGCTCAAAAAATGGCCGATGCTCGTCTGCTGGGCTGGAAATATCAAGAGCCCAGGCAATGGCTGGATGAGTCTGTATTCACGGTCAAACAGGATGTCAAACAGCTCAATGAGCATGTCATCCACTACACCGTAGAGCGCCCACTGGCCGAAATCCAGCGCAGCAAGGGTCTGCGCGCGGCGGATATCGACCACTTTGTGCCCCATTATTCCTCCGCGTTCTTCCGCCAAAAGCTCTATGACGGCATGGCGGCGGCAGGCTTTGAAATTCCCTTTGAACGCTGGTTCACCAACCTGGACAGCACCGGCAATACCGGATCAGCGTCTATCTACATTATGCTGGAAGAGCTATTTAATTCCGGGCGCCTGTCTGCCGGGCAGACAATTCTCTGCTATATCCCCGAAAGCGGTCGCTTCAGCAGCGCCTTTATGTTGCTGACAGTATGTGACGGCAGCGCTGGAACCTAGGTTGAACCGGTGAAAAAAGACGATGTACCCCAGGACCAGGCCAGTGCGCTGCAAGGCCAGCGCAAGGCGATGTATGCGGTCGATGACGATGGTCGCTACCGGGTCACCGGCTCCAGTGGCTGGGAAGCCGAGGAGATGGTGCTGGACCAGGCCATTGAACAATATGCGCAGCTCACCGCCGATGCCAAAAAGCGCGTGCAGCGTGGCTTGAGCTCGGCACTGGAATACCACATGTACCAGCGCCGCATGGATGTCACGATACTGGCGCAGAGCACCGGCTTTTATAAATGGCAGATCAAACGCCACTTCAAGCCCGCGGTCTTCTCCGCCCTGTCACCGGCCAAGTTGCAGCGCTATGCCGAGGCACTGGGCCTGTCGGCCGCGGAACTCGGCAGCCTGCCCCCGGATCAACAGCTATGAGCGCCCTCCAGTTCAATCACCGACAAACTGCCCACTGTGAAAGCGGCACCGTGTCCGCCCTGCTGCGGCACAGCGGCGTGGATATCAGCGAGCCCATGGCCTTCGGCATCTCCAGCGCTCTGCTCTATGCCTATATCCCGATGATCAAACTGGGCGGTCTGCCGCTACTGGCCTATCGCAGCCGACCCGGCAACATTATTCGCGGCCTGAGCAAACGCCTGGGTATCGCCATGGAGTTTGAGCGCTTTCGTGACCAGCAGGCGGGAATGGCGGCGCTGGACCAGCACCTGGATGCGGGACGTCCGGTAGGCCTGCAGACCTCGGTGTACTGGCTACCCTATTTCCCACCGGATATGCGCTTCCATTTCAATGCCCATAATCTGGTAGTTTATGCTCGCGAAGGCGATGAATACCTGATCAGCGATCCCACCTTCGAACAGCCCGTGCGCTGTCAACGGCAGGCCTTGCAGCGTGCGCGCTTTGTCAAAGGTGCGCTGGCCCCCAGGGGCCTGATCTACTATCCCCGCCAACTACCTGAGCACCCGGACTGGCGGCAAGCGATTCGCGGCGCAATCAAAGCCAATACCGGGATGATGCTGCACACACCGCTGCCGATTATCGGTATTCGCGGCATACGCAGTGTCAGCCGCAAGCTACGCGCCCTGGATCAGCGAACTGACAAATCAGAGACCGATAACAAGCTGCTGATTGGCCACATGGTGCGCATGCAGGAGGAGATCGGTACCGGCGGCGGCGGCTTTCGCTTCATCTATGCATCGTTTCTGCAGCAAGCCGCGCAACTGCTGGACTTGCCGGAACTGGAGCAATCTTCCAAAAATTTCACTAACACTGGAGATGAGTGGCGACGCTTTGCCCTGTACGCCGCCAAGATGTGCAAGAACCGCATGGCTATGGATTACCACAAATTGGCCGACCAGCTTTGGCTGATAGCCGACATGGAGGAAGACGCCCATCGGACACTGCGCCAAGCGGCCAGCAAGTGGTAGCGCACGGATAGTTCCCGTTGTGCGAGTAGGGACTGTTCCCCAAGGTAAACTTTGATTTTCTCCAGGAACTCCAGGCAAAAAAAGGGGCTTTGCTTTTCAGCTCAGCCCCTACTCACCTACAAAAATCACCTACAAAAACCGTCAGCGTTTAGCCAAACTGGTTCATGGTGTTGTCTTCACCGGATGCTTTCAGGGCTTGCTCACCAGAGAAGTACTCTTTGTGATCGTCACCCATATTTGATCCGGCCATATCCTGGTGCTTGACACAGGCCAGACCCTGGCGAATTTCCTTGCGCTGCACACCGGCAACATAAGCCAACATGCCTTCTTCGCCGAAGTAACCTTTCGCCAGGTTGTCGGTAGACAATGCGGCAGTATGGTAAGTCGGCAGCGTGATCAGGTGGTGGAAAATACCCGCTTCGCGAGCAGCGTCCGCCTGGAAGGTACGGATCTTCTCATCAGCAGCTGCCGCCAGCTCAGTCTCGTCGTACTCAACACTCATCAGTTGGTCGCGATCGTAGGCAGAGACATCCACACCCTCTTCAGTCCATAGATCAAAAATCTGCTGGCGGAAATTCAGCGTCCAGTTGAAGGACGGTGAGTTGTTGTACACCAGCTTGGCGTTTGGAACAGCTTTGCGAATCTCGTCGACCATCGCGCCGATCTGGCCGACATGGGGCTTCTCGGTTTCGATCCACAGCAAGTCGGCGCCATTTTGCAGGCTGGTGATAGAGTCGAGCACACAACGCGCTTCACCGGTACCCGCTTTAAACTTGTACAAGCCATTGGGCAGGCGCACCGGCTTAACCAATTTGCCGTCCTGCTTGATAATGACATCACCTTCATTGACATCATCAGCACTGTCTACCGGCGTAATGTCCAGGAAAGCATTGTATTTATGCGCCAGGTCGCCGGCCGATGTCGATACCGGGATTTTCTGGGTGAGGCCGGCGCCCAGTGAGTCAGTCCGGGCAACGATGACACCGTCATCGATACCCAGCTCCAGAAATGCGTAGCGAACAGCGTTGATCTTGGCCAGGAAATCTTCGTGGGGAACCGTCACCTTGCCGTCCTGGTGACCACACTGCTTGGCATCGGAGACCTGGTTCTCGATCTGGATACAGCAAGCACCCGCCTCGATCATTTGCTTGGCCAGCAAGTAAGTGGCCTCTTCGTTACCGAAACCGGCATCGATGTCGGCAATAATAGGCACAACGTGGGTTTCGTAGTTATCGATTGCATCCTGTGCAGCTTGCTCGGCAGCCGCGTCACTCGCCCCGCGAGCAGCATCCAGATCATGAAACAGGTGACCCAGTTCGCGGGCATCGGCCTGGCGCAGAAAGGTGTAAAGCTCTTCGATCAGCGCTGACACAGAGGTTTTCTCGTGCATGGACTGGTCGGGCAGAGGGCCAAATTCAGAGCGCAATGCGGCAACCATCCAGCCGGACAGATACAAGTAACGCTTATTGGTAGTGCCGTGGTGCTTTTTGATCGCGATCATTTTTTGCTGGCCGATAAAACCGTGCCAGCAGCCAAGAGACTGCGTGTATTGAGCACTGTCGGCATCGTACTCGGCCATATCACGACGCATAATACCCGCCGTGTATTTGGCGATATCGAGGCCGGTCTTGAACCGATTCTGGGCGCGCATACGCGCAGCGTATTCAGGGCTGATAGCATTCCAGGCGCTGCCCGTGGCTTCACGCAGAGCAGCAACAGCGGCTATGTCTTGGTCGTAGTTTGACATGGTAAGTCCTCTATAGAATCCAGGGTGAATGGCCGATGCGTCCTCAACAGATATCTGGCATTGCCTGAGCAAGCGGCGTCTTTGTCTACAGGGCTCATACTAGATGCCCTCCCCACATAAATGAACTAAATAGTATCAATATTTACTATTCACATAATATATAAAGATGCGGGTAATGGCCACTGCCTGACACGCCAATACTTTACCCTGGATTCCCCGAATCATGGCCTGCACCGGGAAAATGGGAGAGTCGTACCGGCCCCGATAGGCTCCTGCCTATAGTGGTGTTTGTAGTGGTGTTTGTAGTGGTGTTTGCACCAGGCAAAGATGAAAGCGGCCCTCTGCATCGCCATTCACCGTCAACAGACCCGCCCCCGGCGACTGATTCAACCAGGCCATCACCGCTCCGGCGGTGCGCGACGGGTAGTGACCAAGTGCCGGCTTGAACCTTGGCAAGCCACTGGTCTCATCCCCGGGCCCCGAATCGAAACTGCCGGCATCGGGCGCCAGATAAAGATGCGAAAATCTGTCGCGGTGCCGCTGCAGCCAACACCGCAAGGACTCAACTCCCGGCAGCGTTAGCTGGGCCGAAAAACGGCTGTGCCGGAACATCGACGCAGCGCCCCCGGAGCGTAGTAAAAACCAATGACTGCCCTCTGCCAACGGCGCATCACCGGCAAGCCCCTGCCGGCGCCGGTGCCAATCCATGCGCGGGTCGCATTCATCGACAACCCCCACCATCGCCTGACTGACAATACCCGCCTCGATATCCATGGCCGCCATTTGCAGCGCCGCCACCAGCGAGGCGGAGCCCCGGGAAACAAAATAATTCTGCCCCTGCAAGCGCAAGTTACGGGCCACGTAGTAGCCCGCAGAATTGCTCAGGGTATTGATAAAGTTGGCCGGTTTGGGAATGAGGCCACCAGCAAACAACTGCTGCTGCACGGCCACAGTCGTGGCAATACCGGCAAAGCCAGATCCGATATAGATGCCGGCTCTGCTATCCAGATCCCCGGGACTGGCCTTGGCGCAGAGCGCCGAGCCCAACAGGCATAGTTCGGTAAAGCGATCAATACGGCGAACGCGCTCGCTGCAAAGCGGCTTGAGCTGCTCTCGCAGATTAGCCATGGGAACATCATCATTGAGGTCACAGTAATAATTGCCAGTGGCGATAATATCCAGCATGGGCTCAGCGATAGTGCATGATCAGGGAGTTGTTATTGCCACCAAAACCAAAATAATTCAGCATATAGTGTCCTTTTTCAGCCGCCATCGCGGCGGCAAGTGGCGCTACCCCCAGCTCCGGATCGGCCTGCCCAAAGCCCGCGGTGGCGGGAATAAAGCCCCGCTGCAAGGCCAGCGCTACCATTGCCGACTCAATCACACCACAGGCTCCGAGGGTGTGGCCGATAGTCGACTTCAGCGCAAAAAACGGCGGCAATTCGCCGAACACCCGTTTCATACCCGCCGCTTCACCGTCGTCATTGAGCGGACTGGCGGTGCCGTGGGCTTTGACCGCCCTGATATCTGCTGCAGTCACCCCGGCATTCTCAAGCGCTGCCTGCATCACCGCGGCAATCTGGGCGCCATTGGGGTTAGAAGCCGAGATACTGTAATTATCACAGCGGCTGGCGCCACCGCACAGATAGATTCCCGGTCGGCAATCATCACCCTCGGCCAGCAACACAACACCGCAGCCCTCGCCCAACACCAAGCCGCTGCGGCGCCGATCAAAGGGCCGCATCACCTCCTGACTCAACAACTGCATACCGTGAAAGCCGGCCAGGCTGGTGACATTAAAAGTCTCCAGTCCAATTACCAGGGCATGTCGACTGCGACCGAAACGAATACAGCGGGCGGCGCTGAGCAGCGCATTGGCTCCCGCAGTGCAGGCGGTATTGAAAGCGAAATCAGGGCCCAGCAAGTCAAAACGCCGGCGCAAACTCGCACCAATATGACTAAAACCGTCGATGGGAATGGGCAGCGCATCGGCATCATCTGCGTCGAGTTCACGCTGATAGCACTCCTCGGCCAGCGCAATGCCGTAACAGGACGAGCCAATAAATATCGGCATCTGCCGCCGCTGCTCCGAAGTCAGGGGGCAGGCATCCAGGGCTTCAATCACGGCAGAGTCAATCAAGCGAGCAAAGCGCGCGCCGGCGCCATCGGGGTTATCGGGTACCGCCAGATAAGGCAGGCACAGCGACGGCTCAAACTGGGTTAGCTGCAGGCTCTGGTATTGCCCCCGGCCCCGGCCCATGCCCTCGATGTTGCGCTCACACCCCAGCCCCAAACTTGTGACCAGGCCCAGGCCTTCGATGCGAACACTACTGGCCATAGGTGGCCGGCACCGGGTCCGCAACGATAAATTGCGCCAGCGTGGCGATGCTCACCAGTGCATTGCGGGTTTCGTTACCGCCGTCAATATGCTTGCCATAGCGATCCTTGACCGCCAGGGCAATGGTGAGCGCATCCAGCGAGTCCAGTGACAGGCGGCTGTCGCCACCGAGCAATAGCTCATCGTCACGCAGCTCGTCAGCTGCCAACTCGAGGTCACATTCATCGATCACCAATTGTTTCAGCTCGCGCTTGAGATCTTCAAAATCCATAGCTCATTACCGATAAGTTCGCCGCCGCGCCAACAGCGCAGTCAATACCAACAGCACTAGCGCAAAACCGAGCAGCGCTGATGCCTGGGGCATGACATCCATGGCGGTGCCATTGCGCAACAGGATCTCAAGAAATCCATCCAGCCCCCAGGCCATCGGCGACAGTTGGGTCATATCCTGCATCAGCGGCGGCATGATGAAGCGCGGCACCATCACACCGCCCAGCGCCGCCATAATAATATTACAGACTCCGGTAAATATGGTCGCCTGTTCTGTGGTGTTGGCGATCTGCGCCACCAACAGACCATAGGCCACCGCGGCCAGGCTCGCCGCCACCGCCATGACGGCAAGGCCGGCGGTAGACTGACCCAGGGTAAGACGATCACCACCTAGCAGCGGCACCAGATACATGCCGACCAATAACATCAGTACCACCTGCATCAGGTTGATCACCAAATAGGGGATCAGCTTACCCAGCAATAGCAGGTATGGCGGAAAATTCATAGTCACCAGTCGATCCAGGGTTCTCTGGCTGCGCTCCTGTATCAACGCGGTAGAAATCGGTGTGGCGATAAAAAACATGGCAAACAACAGCCAGGCCGGCACATTTTGCTGCACCGAGCTCGGCGTTTGCTGCTTGCCCTCCACTCCAAAGAGAGCGTGGGAATGCAGTAGATTATCGATAGCCTCGTCGTCTATCGGGACGTCACCATAGCCCTCATCCAACAGAGCCTGCTGGGTAAACTGTAAATAGAGCCGACCCAACAGGTCGCGCAAGCGGGATTCAAATAGCATCACCAGTGCAGGCTCAGCGCCGGGAGCAACGTACACATCCAGCACAGTCAAACCATCCCCCATCCTGGCGGTGAAATCCGCGGCGACAACCACCAGGAACTTGGCCTCATCCCGGGCCACCCGCTGCTCGAGTTGCCGCTGGCTCCCGGCAATGTCGAGACGATTGAAATTGCCTATCTGTTGCAAACGCGCTACGAATTGTTGGCCACCAGTATCCTGGCCCGGCATGAGCAGCAAGTAGTCGATGCTCACCGTGCTCTGGCTGCTGAACTGGTTTTGCAGCGCCAGCGACATAATCAAGATAAACACCACCGGCATGACGAATAACAGGGCCAGTCCGTGCAAATCACGACGCAACAACAACAGCTCTTTTTCAATGAAACTCAGCAAACGACCCATATCAATCTCGCAAGGAGCGCCTCGTTAAACTGAGAAATAGCTCCTCAAGATTGCGGCTGCCGTAGTGAATTCTGGCGATAACGACCTGTTGCTCCTGTAGCAGACCCAGGCAGCGGTAAATATCTTCGCCGCCGGCAGTGTGGTAACTCAACTGCCCTGGTTGATAGTGAAAACCCTGTTGCTGCAGGGCTGCCGCTTGCTGAGGCGACAATTCAGCATCCAGTTCCACCACCAGTGTCTGACCGTGGTGCTGCTGCAACAACTGCCGCAGAGAGCCCTGCAACAGCAACTTGCCCTGGTCGATAATGGCAATATGGTCACACAGGTATTCCACTTCCTCCATATAGTGGCTGGTATAGATCACGGCGGTACCCTGTTGGTGAATACTCTTGATCGCCTCCAGAATAAATCGGCGCGACTGCGGGTCGATACCCACGGTAGGCTCATCAAGGTATAAGAGCCGGGGCCGGTTAAGCAAGCCAATGGCAATATTCAGGCGCCGCTTCAGGCCGCCAGACAGTTTTTCAGCCCGCTGTGGGCCGCGATCGCCCAGGCTCGTCAGCTCGCATACTTCGGCGATTCGTTGTTTGCGGGTGACGCCGTCGATCCCCTGGATGCCGGCAAAAACACGCAGGTTCTCACTGACAGTCAAGCTGGGGTAAAACGCGTACTCCTGGGGCACCAGCGAGATAAGCTGGTGCAGCGCCGAGGGCGAGCGAGCAATATCGACACCATCGACAATCACTGTGCCCGCCGGGCAGGGCAACAAACCGCTGAGGATAGAGAGCAAGGTGGTTTTACCAGCCCCATTCGGGCCCAATAAGCCGAACAGACTCCGGCCATCGATCACCAGCTCAATATCCTCTAGCGCAGCCACATCAGCATGGGGATAGTGAAAGCCGAGATGCTTGATTTCAATCATGCCCTGGCTTCTTGCCGTGAGCGGGCCATGCCGTCGGGCTCAGTACCCCAGCGGGCCTCCGGAAACCGTGGATTTTCGGCAAGGTTGCGAGTGCCAAGTGTCATAGTATTGCCTGCACTTATCCAAAAAAGCGGCAAGCATACCCTGTTGGCTTGCCAATTGGTAAGTTGTCCTGCCCTCGAACCTGGTATTCCCGGTGCCGCCCGCCCACACTATCGGCACGGTAAGTTTTCTACTTTTACAGCGGGAAAGTGGTACTATTCTCGCTCAAGCCTCCCTTGGAATACATACTATAATATGGAAGCTATAGGAATGAGATCAGCACCCCATGACGAATTACAAATGCATGACCTTTGCATCTTTCAGCACTAGCAGCACTAGCTCTATCAGCTCTATCAAGATCGCTGCCATCGCCTCCACCATCGTTGTTACCGCAGCTTGCGCATCACCACAAAAAGTGGATCGCATCCATGCCAGCATCTATCACCAGCAAGCCAGCATACAGCAGTTGCAAAGTGATATGGAGCAAGTGGCAAAGGAACGCGAACAAGTGAATGCTGAACTACAACAATTACAGACCGACAGCAGTAATCGGGAAGAGAAAATTCAGCAAACCAAGGATGAATTGGTGGTACTGGATGCCAGGCAAGCCGATTTGAATAAGGTCATGAAGCAGGTCAACAACAAAGTGGCCAGTAATACGCGAACAATTTCGACGATCAACACACAAGAAAAGAAGCGGCAGGCCATCATTAAAGCCCAGCAGAAGCGCTGGCAACAGATAACCGCTCAAACAAACACCAAGCTGGCAGACATCGAGCGACGGCCTCTCGACTCCAGCCTGGAATCAAGCGGGAGTGAGTCAGCCAATGTCCAGCCCTAACAGAGAGCGATTCATCTTTGGCACAGCGATACTGCTGCTGACCGTTTATTCAGCAATACTCACCTTCGGCCTGTTTCGTGTTCAGCACAACGCAGAGCAACTGGCCAGGGAGCAAAGAGCGACCACAATAGCAGCCGATAAAAACGTCCAACAGTTAGTGCAATACCTCGAAACCTACCACGGCGGTGAGGATAACGACGGCAACAAAGTGGAGCGACTAAAAATCCTGATGGAAGAACACGAGCAAAAATTATTCCTGCTACAGGATACCCTCAGCCAACTCTACGCCGTGCCCTGAGAATACGGCCCAAGAGGCTGTCAGCCGAAGATATCACGCAATAACATGGTTTCATTTCGATCAGGGCCGGTAGAAATAATAGCTATGGGCGCTGCCACCAACTCCTCAATACGCCGGATGTAAGCCCGCGCATTGGTCGGCAACTGATCCAGTGAGCGCATACCCAGGGTAGACTCAGACCAACCCTGCAAGTCCTCATAGATCGGCGTCAAAGCACTGTAGTCATCACCAGGGGACGGCACGATACCTTCGTTACCCTCGGCATCACGAAAGGCTACGCAAATGCGAATAGTCTCCAGTCCATCCAGAACATCCAGCTTGGTAAGACAGAGGCCACTGATGGAGTTCAGGCGCACTGATTGTCGCAATGACACTGCGTCAAACCAGCCGGTGCGGCGAGCCCGCCCCGTGGTGGCGCCCAATTCGAGCCCCTTCTCAGCCAAATGGCGACCGGCATCATCAAATAACTCAGTGGGGAAAGGCCCGCTGCCTACCCGCGTGGTATAGGCCTTGGTAATGCCCAAAATATAATCCAGGTATAGGGGGCCAAAGCCCGTGCCGGTGGCGGCGCACCCGGCCGTCGTATTGGATGAGGTCACATAGGGGTAGGTACCGTGGTCGATATCCAGCAGAGCTCCCTGGGCGCCTTCGAACAGAATATTGTCACCGCGTTCACGGTACTGGTGCAACATGCTGGTGACATCGCCGACCATGGGCTCAATTTCTGCTGCCATCTGCAGACAGTCGGCCAGGGTTTTCTCATAATCAACTGCTGGCGCCTGGTAGTACTGTGTCAGCGCGAAATTATGGTACTCCATTACATCTCGCAGCTTGTCGGCAAACTGCCCTGGCTGCAGCATGTCCTGAAGCCGCAAGCCCCGTCGCGCCGCTTTGTCTTCATAGGCAGGACCGATACCCCGGCCGGTGGTGCCAATCCTGGCACTGCCGCGGGCGCTCTCCCTGGCCTGATCGAGGACCACATGATAGGGCAGAATCAAAGGACAGGCGGGGCTGATTCGCAAGCGATCGCGAACCGGCACAGCAATACCCTCCAGGCGTCTAATCTCCTTGAGCACTGCATCGGGGGAAAGGACTACGCCGTTGCCAATCAGGCACATGACGTTTTGCCGTAGAATGCCGGAGGGAATCAGGTGAAGCACAGTTTTCACACCATCGATAACCAGAGTATGGCCAGCATTGTGACCACCCTGAAACCTGACTACCGCAGCGACCTGATCAGTCAGTAAATCGACGATCTTGCCCTTGCCCTCATCACCCCACTGAGTACCCAGTATTACCACATTTCTATTCATTGCTTACACTGCTCTTTGCTTAAAC
>CBDUUA010000031.1:0-11607 GCA_965370135.1 uncultured Cellvibrionales bacterium | reverse complement strand
TCAAGTTGGACATCACAAGTGAGACATCAATAGCTGTGGCAACAAGCCTGGAACATATCGAAAATATTGCGCTGCGCCAGTATGCCGAGAAAGCCTACCTGAATTACTCCATGTACGTGATTCTCGACCGGGCATTGCCCCATATCGGCGACGGCCTCAAACCAGTACAGCGGCGAATTATCTATGCCATGAGTGAGCTCGGCCTCAAGTCCAGCTCCAAGCACAAGAAGTCGGCGCGCACCGTCGGCGATGTGATTGGCAAGTTTCATCCCCACGGCGACAGCGCCGCCTATGAAGCGATGGTGCTGATGGCGCAGCCCTTTAGCTATCGCTATCCGCTGGTTGACGGCCAGGGTAACTGGGGATCAGCCGATGATCCCAAGTCTTTTGCCGCCATGCGCTACACCGAGTCGCGCCTGACCCCGATAGCGGAGATGTTGTTGTCGGAGCTGGGTCAGGGCACGGTCGACTGGGTTGCCAATTTTGACGGTAGTCTCGAAGAGCCCACGGTGCTGCCGGCGCGCGCCCCCCATGTGTTGCTCAACGGCACCACCGGTATTGCGGTCGGTATGGCGACGGATATCCCGCCGCACAATCTGCGCGAGGTGGTGGCGGCCTGTATTCATTTACTGGAGACACCCAGGGCGACGGTGGCCGAGTTGTTTGAGCATGTGCCGGGCCCTGATTATCCCACCGATGCCGAAATTATTACCCCGAGTCAGGATATTCTCAAACTCTATGAGACTGGCCGCGGCAGCTTGAAAATGCGGGCAATTTACCAGCTGGAGCATGGTGATGTGGTGATAAATGCGCTGCCCCATCAGGTGTCCGGCGCCAAGGTTCTGGAGCAGATCGCCCAGCAGATGCAGGCCAAAAAGCTGCCCATGGTGGCGGATTTGCGCGACGAATCTGATCATGAAAACCCCACGCGCCTGCTGATTATTCCCCGCTCCAACCGCGTTGACACCGACGCCCTGATGACGCATTTGTTTGCCACCACTGACCTCGAGAAAAACTACCGGGTCAACCTCAATATTATCGGCATCGATGGTCGGCCGGCGGTCAAGAGCCTTTTGCGGATACTGCAAGAGTGGCTGAGTTTTCGCAGGGAGACGGTGGTGCGTCGGCTCAAGCATCGACTGGAGAAAATCCTCAAGCGCCTGCATTTGCTCGAAGGCCTGTTGATTGCCTATCTCAATATTGATGAAGTGATCGCCATTATCCGCACCGAGGACAAGCCCAAGCTTGCCCTGATGGAGCGCTTCAGCATTTCCGCTGTGCAGGCTGATGCGATCCTGGATTTGAAACTGCGCAATTTGGCGAAGCTGGAAGAATTTGTCATCAAAACCGAGCAGGATGAGCTCGACCAGGAACGGCAATCCCTGGAGAAAATACTGGGCTCCGATGCACGCATGAAAACCCTGATAAAAAAGGAATTGATAGCGGTTGCCGAGGAGTATGGCGACGATCGGCGTTCACCGATCGTCGCCCGTAAGGAGTCGAAGGCATTCAGCGAGAATGATCTGCTCACCGCCGAGCCGGTTACCGTGGTCGTGTCGGAAAAGGGCTGGATTCGCTCTGCCAAGGGTATTGATATCGACCCCGCGAGCCTGAATTTCAAATCCGGGGACAACTATCGCTTTGCGGCCCGGGGGCGCAGCAACCAGAAGGTGGTGATGCTGGACTCAACCGGCAAGGCCTATACCTTGCCGGCCCATACCTTGCCCTCCGCCCGAGGCCAGGGCGAGCCCTTGACCGGCCGTGTCAATGCGCCTTCAGGGGCAACCTTTGAGGGCATGTTGTTTGGCGAGGAAGACGAACGCTGCCTGTTGGCAAGCGATGCTGGTTATGGCTTCGTGGTGCGACTGGGTGATTTACAGACCAAGAATCGCGCCGGTAAATCGGTGCTTACACTACCCCGGGGTAGCCGTGTACTGGCGCCGATGCGGGTGTTTGATAGCGAACGGGACTTGGTCGTTGCGATCAGCAATGAAGGCCGTATGCTGGCCTTTTTCGCATCGGAGTTGCCGGAATTATCCCGGGGCAAGGGCAATAAAATCATCAATATTCCCGCCGCCAGGGTGGTGGAGCGCGCGGAGTTTGTCGTGGCGCTGGCGGTACTGAGCCCGGGGGATGTACTTCTGGTCTATGCCGGACAGCGACATCTCAAGCTGAAACTGTCTGACCTGGAGCACTACCAGGGCGAGCGCGGCCGGCGCGGCAATAAGCTTCCCCGGGGTTTCCAGAAAGTTGATCGCATCGAGGTGGTGCGCAAATAGCCCTAATGGGCAGCTACTGGCGACGGTTCGGATGCTTGTTCTTGCTCGGCCCCCGCGGGATAGGGGCTTGAATCTTCGGTTTCGGCCTGATCACTCTCATGGTCGCGAAAGCCGGTGACACGATAGCAGCCGGTGTCGTCCTGCTGCACAGTAAGCTGTTGGTTGATGTCATTATTGCTGAGGGCGAGCCGGGTCAGCATGAGTGAATTCTTGTTCTGGGCCAATTGGTAGGCGGCATCACAGAGGCGCTGCCAGTGGAAGCCCGGTAGCGGGGCGCCCTGTGCCGGGGCCGTCTCCGACTCCATACTGATCGCCATGGCGTAATCGATGTCCCCGGGCAGCGTATTTTGCAATGCACGGGCACTAGCCAGTGTGCGAGGGGCGATGTCATCACCGCAGGTAAAAAGCAGCAACCAGCCATCGGCGCGCTCACTGACAGATGCCTGCCAGCGAAGGGCCGACTGCTTTACCGTCTCGGCTATGGGGGCCAGTTGCTCCGGCGCCAGTTTGTCTGCGGCAAGTGCCGGTATTCGCAGTGCCAATACGGCGCGTTTTTCGTCGGTTTCCGCTGCGGTTTGGGGTGTCAGTTGTTCGAGCGCTTCGCACAACTGGTGGATATCGGCAATTGTTGTGGCCCCGTTGTCACCTTCGCTGGCGGCAACTGCGATGCCGAGTCGCTGTGCCAGAACCTGCAGCGCCCGATCCAGGCCCTTGAGCCGAGAGCGCACCAGTAAAAAAACCAGAGCCAGCACCATGATTCCCAGTAGTAACACCACCACTGCGGACATCGCCGGCGATGCGGCCCCTGCTATATGGATGCTGGCATAGCCGACGACACTGTCGTGGAGTTGAATGGTGCTGGTAAAGGGTCGCGTGGTGCTTCGATGCAACTGCTGTGAGCCGCTTTCCACCAGTATTTGGTGATTCGCGTCTTCGATGCTGGCATAAGGGATGAGAGGTTTTTGGGTCAGCTCAGTCAATAGTGCCTGTAGCGCAAGGCTGTCTTTCTCGAGAATATACTCGGTGGAGCTTTGCGCCAGTTGGCCCGCGATAATGGCGCCGCCTTGGTCTATCAGGGAATTCCGGGGTGAGGTCGCGGTGGCGAGGGAAACCAGCACGATGACCACCGTGGCTGAAAGTGCAGCACTTGCGAGTGACAGCCGCGTGCCAATGGATAGAGCTGAATATCTGTGCAATTCAAAATTCCCGATTACTTGTCTGGCGGCACCAGTTTTAGCTAGCTCCGTCAGCGGTTACAATAAGCAGCATAACCATCACAAATTGAGTTGAGAGCGAGTGAGATTGCGTTGCGTCAAATTATATTAATCAATGTATCCGGAACCGACAAGCCTGGATTGACATCCTCTATTGCCGATATTTTATCCCGGGATGAAATCCAGATTTTGGATATTGGCCAGGCGGTGATTCACGATACCCTGTCTCTTGGTATATTGGTGGAAGTCCCGTCCGATGCCGAGTCATCTCCGCTGTTAAAGGATGTCCTGTTTCGCACCCACGAACTGGGTTTGCATGCCAGGTTTACTCCCATTGACGAGGCCAGCTACGCTGCCTGGGTGGCTGGGCAGGGTAAACCGCGCCATATTATAACCTTGTTGGCGCGCAAATTATCGGCACGTCATCTGGCGCGCATCACTTCGATTATCAGCCGATATGACATGAATATAGACCGTATCGAGCGCTTGTCAGGCCGAGTGCCGCTGGGAGAGTCCTCGGCCGAAAGCAAAGCCTGTATCGAAATTTCCGCCCGCGGCCCGCTGCAGGATCCAGCTTCCATGCGCAGGGAGCTGCTTAAAATTGCCGTAGAGATGGATGTTGATATCGCCTATCAGGAGGACAATATATTTCGCCGCAATCGGCGCTTGTTTGCTTTCGATATGGACTCGACCCTGATTGAAGCTGAGGTTATCGATGAGCTCGCGGTGGCTGCCGGAGTGGGTGACCAGGTTGCCGCCATTACCGAGCGAGCGATGCGGGGAGAAATTGATTTTACCGAGAGCCTGGTGGCGCGGGTTGGTTTACTCAAGGGGCTCGACGCCTCGGTGCTGGAACACATTGCCCAGCGCCTGCCTTTGAGCGAGGGAGCGGAGCACCTCGTTGCCACGGTCAGTAAACTGGGTTACAAAACCGCGATTCTATCGGGTGGTTTTACCTATTTTGGGCGCTACCTGCAGCGCCGCCTGGGTATCGACTATGTATTTGCCAATGAATTGGAAATCGTCGACGGTATTGTTACCGGCAAAGTTACCGGGCGGGTGGTCGATGGCGAACGCAAAGCGGAGCTGCTGCGGGAACTGGCTGCTCGGGAAAACATTTTGCTGGATCAGGTGATCGCAGTGGGTGACGGCGCCAATGACTTGCCTATGCTGTCAATCGCCGGCCTGGGCATTGCCTTTCGCGCCAAGCCTATCGTCAAGGAGTCTGCCAAGCAGTCAATATCGACCCTCGGTCTCGACGGTATTCTCTATTTACTCGGATACTCGGATCGGGAGACCTCGGGGGGACCGTTTAGCTAGGAGTGCGTCAGGCGATTTCTGCGAATTCGTATTCCATTACCGGCGCCGGATCCTGCAAGTAAGAGCCCTGGATAAAGGCGGCGCCCAGTTGCCACAAAGTCGCAAGGGTGGCGGCATTGCATACATTGGGAACAATGGTTGCGGCCTCTGCGTGGGTCGCCTTGTTCAATAGCTGTTTGAGTTTATGCCGACCCTGCTCGTCGCTCTGTGCCTGCTCGACGGCCTGGGCGGATATTTTGATCATTCCCGGGCTAGTATATTCCAGTACTTTACTGCTATCAGCCGCGCTATCGAAATCCCGTAGACTGGTATTGCAACCCAGCTTGTTGAGGGCGGTAAAAAACCGCTCAGTGAGCTTGAGGGAGTTCTCGGCCTCTAGCGTGCTGAGCTGAAAGGCGAGTGCTTCCGCAGGCAGGCCGGCGGCATTGAGGCTGACTCCCAACCAATTGACCAGGTTGCTATCGCGCAGGCAGCCGTTGGACACGTTGATAATGAGTCGGGTATCGGTGGCGCCGGGGGTGCGTTGCTGTGCCAGCCGTTTAGTGGTAGCGAAAATCATCCAGCGGTCGAACAGTGAACCGCGTTTATCATCCAGCATTCCCGCGGCGAGATGGTTGACGTCAATCAGGCTGCCGTCGGTGTCCTTTAAGATGGCAGTGACCTCGTAGTATTCGCCGGACTCTCCGCGCAGACTGACCACTGGCTGGTACAACAGATCCAGGCGGCCCTCTTCGAACAGTTCATCGAGATCGATATCCTTGCTGCCCAGTTTGATAGGCGCGGCAGGGGGCGTGTAGATACAGGATTTCTGGTCGCCGGCCTGTTCCAGGAGTTCGCTAATGCCGGTATAGACCTGATTGACCAGAGTGTCGGCGGATTCGGCGGCCTTGTGATTGATGGCCATGACGGCTGCGACGCATTCGCAGTGGCTGGTGAGGCCGTCGGTGTCAAAGATATGTTGCTGGATGGTGTCGAGCAGTTGCTCAACAGTTTGCCTGGCGGACTGGGGCTCGTTGCCGGGCAATAGCAGGATATAGCCATCCACGCTGACCTGGGCGACCAGTAGTGCTGCCGGACAATGGCTACTGAGTACGTCTTGCAACTGGACGATAATGCTGTCGGCGGCGAGGATGCCAACGGTCTCGCGCAACTGCATCAAATTGTCGATTTGCAGATAGGCCAGGCAGACCTCGGTCTGGTTGTTCTTGAGTTGCACCGCCTGCTGTGCAAGATCGGCAAAACTTTGGCGAAAGTCCTGACCGGCACTACTGGCGGCGCCACCGGCGCGGATGATGATCTGGGTGCACTCCTCGCCCTCATAGCTGGCCGGTGAAAAAATCAACTGCAGATTCAGCTCGGAGCCACGCTGGTGCTGGCCGCAAATTTCCAACTCGACGTTGTTCTCCCCGGTTTGACTGTAGTCCCGCAGGAATCGCTTGAAGGACTCCTGATCCCGATCTGCGATCAGGTCGACGACCGGCATGCAAGCCATGTCTTCAGCATCGTCATAGCCAAACTGGGCGGCGTAGGCATCGTTGACATCGACGTGCATACCGTCGGTAATGTAGGCAATAGCATCTTGTGAGCCACCCATCAACAATTCGTAGCGGGCCTGCAGTTCTTCCAGGGTGCTGCGGATTGCATTGTTATCCAGCCGCGCGCGGCGATTTGTAATTTCACGCAGGGCCGCATGTAGCAGATGTTGTTGGTCGGCCTTGCTGACCATGTCCTGCGCCCCGATTTCGATGGCCTCCGACATGGATGTGCTGGCGTCCGGGCTCAACAGCAGTACCGGGATATCGGCTTTGTTGCTGGCGATAGTTTCGACGGCCTGCTGCAGGCGGAAATCCTCGTGTGCATCATCGCTGATGAGCAGATCCCAGGGATCCTCTTTTAGCAGTTGCTCCAACTCGGCATTTGAGCTGAGTCGGTGTGCCCGGGTCGGATAGCCACTGTTGCGGAATAGGTTGATGATTTCTTCGGCGTCATTCTGTGATTCATTGAGAATTAACAGACGGATAATATCTTTAATTTTCATTGCGTTATTCCAGTACTCATTGACATGCAGGTTTTGCTTGCCGGCCAAGTGGGCGGCAGGGCTTGATCACCGCGAGATTAGAGCGAGCGCCATAGCTTATCAAAGCGATCGCCGCCGGATCCGGGTTGGAACTTCTCCTGCCAGGGCTTATCCAGCACGTCGATGTCGAACTGATTGATCGCGCCGGTAGTGGAGATAAGTTTCTTCAATCGAACCGTGATAGTGCGACCCTGTTGCACCAACAATAGTGTCTGTTTTTCTCGAAACGGAAGTTGGGGGGTCAGCAGTGTGGCAGTCTGTCCGATAAGTTTGATTTCGGGTAACAACAGTACTCGTCGAAAATCATCGCCGCTATCATTGGCGGCGGCTTTGCCACCATTGACTGTTCCGCTATTGATCAGGCGACCCGCATAGGGGATTGCGGAAGGCGCCAGTAATTTCACCCCCAGTTGGGTAATTTCTTTGTCATTGCGCCGAATCCAGCTGACAATGCCGACACTCCAGTTTGCGTGCTGGCTTTCACATATCCCCACTATGTCGCCGTTAGACAGTTTGGTGGTGATTTCCTGCGGCCACTGTAGTGCGTAACCCCCCGGGCTGACATTGATCATCTCGATCCGGTAGTTGTCGTAGGATCGATGTTTGCTGCTAATGGGGTTGGCGCTTTCGAATTGCCGTATATGGTTGTCGATGGATTCCAGCGCGAGTTCGGTGCCATGGGCTTCGGGTATGAAGGGTGAATCCCAGAGGTCGCTCTCTTTGTGCTTGCCGGCGTCCTGATGTTTCAGGAACGGGTTCTTTTCACTATCATCCTGAAGCGTATGGTGGATTGTGCCCCGAATAAATTCCTCAAATTCCACTTCATTGGCGCTGAAGTAATGCAAATTCGACATGCCGACGCAAACCAGCAGGGAGTCGCGGGTATCCATGCGCATAAAAGTGCGTTGCGTGTAACTACCCCAGGAAATCAGCAAGTGTTTGATCAGGTCGACAGACAGGGACGCGGGATTTTTGTCCGCGAGTGCATTAGCTGCCAGCATATCACTCAGATGGTGTAACAATTTATCGAGTGACAGTATGCGGCAGTGGCTGCTATCCGCGGGTACAGAGAATAGTGCCTGGAAAACCGGCGGTTCTTCGCTATCCATATTGACGACGATATGATCTTCGCCGGCGGCTTCGTAGGCGGTCAATTCGGCGAGTTGTACCCACTGACTCAATGCATCGAACACCAGCTTCAAATCTTCCTGGTGCAGTTGGTTACTGCGCACACTACCCAACAGCAGCGCTTTGATATAGCTCTGTTCAACGCTGATGGCATAGACCTGTCCGGTTTCAAGATCCTTGAATGATTGTGCCGCGACATCTTGATTGCAGGCGAAGTGGTAGAGGCTGTGTAGTTGCCGCCAAATAGCGGGATCGGTCTCAGAGTAGATCAGGCAGCCGCGAAACAGGGTAGCACCCAGATCAGTGATGGCCCGGTGCAGGGCCTGGGCCAACAGCGCCCGGTTTTTGGCTTTTGCTGGCAGTATACTTTTTCTACTGCCGGCTTCGCTGGCAACGATCTGGTAGCCGGTGGCCAATTGCATTTGCATGGTCTGGGATAGGAGAAAGACCTCGGAGGCGTGGGCCGGCAAGACAATGGGTTGGCAGTGATAATATATTTCAAGCGAGCCGCAGACGCTGTAGATGAGTGGCCGCAGCACTTCCAGTAGCTCGAAACGCAGCTTGGCATCGAGTCGGCAGCTATTCAGTTCCTGCAGTGCCGTGAACAATTGCCTGGCGGTATCACCCAGATTACCCCGAGGCAGATCGTTCGCCCACTGCGCTAACAGCCTCACATCTGCGGCGCAGAAGCCGGGTGTTTCGAGATGCTGGAGCGGCACGTCCAGCGCAATAGTTTCCTCAGAATCCGTCATCTTGGCCCGTTAGAGTTTTGTTTGCCTGCTTGAAAATGTTTACCTGTTTGAAAACTTTAGCCCCTGAGTCGGGATTCAGCCAGCCGGGTTTCAGGTGGGAAAAATCGGCGTTTTACTGCTATGGGCGGGGGTTTCACGCACTAATTTCGGCACCAGGTAGCCCGGCAGCCGATCGAGTAATTCGCGGTAAATCTGCCGGGCTGTGAACTCCGTCACATCAAAATGGGCACTGCCGGCGACGGCGTCGAGCAAATGGAGGTAGTAAGGGAGCACTCCCATTTGAAACAGCTTTTCACTGAGGCTGCCAAGAGTGCCGGCATCATCGTTGATGCCACGCAGTAGCACTGACTGGTTGAGTAAGGTGACGCCTACCTGGCGCAATGCTCCCAGTCCCTGTGCTACCGCGGCATCCAACTCTGCCGGATGGTTGCTATGGATGACCACCGCGCAATGCAGTCGCGTGTTCGCCAGGATTTGCAATAGTCCCGCATCGATGCGCTGGGGTAATACCACAGGTAGTCGGGTGTGGATACGTATTCGCCGCAGATGGGGGATTGCGCCGAGCAAGTCGAACAAGCTGCCGAGGCGCTCATTGCCCTGCACCAGGGGATCGCCGCCGCTGAGTATGACTTCGACAATGGACGCATCCTGGCGGATATAGTCCAGTCCCTCGCGCCATTGGGACGGCGATTGCTGGTGGTCCTGATAGGGAAAATGGCGGCGGAAACAGTAGCGGCAGTGCACCGCGCAGGCGCCGGTGGTTATAAGCAACACCCGGCCATGGTATTTGTGGATGATGCCGGGGGCGGAGCTGGCGTTCAGTTCGTCCAGGGGGTCAGTGCTATAGCCGGGTTGCTGCACTTTCTCTGCCAGTAGCGGCAGCACTTGCAGCAACAGGGGGTCGGCGGCATCACCGACCGTCATGCGCTCGACAAAAGGTATGGGCACGCGCAGCGGAAAATCCAGCTGTGCCGGATCCAATCCCGGTAGCTGATCTGGCTCGAGCGCCAGCAGTTGCAGTAGTTGCCGCGGACTTGCCACGGCCTGGGCCAGCAATTGCTGCCAGTTGAGCTTGGTCTGCTCCCTGGCTGGCACCTTAGTATGCACAAGGTCTATGGAACCGGGTATCATGGCGGCTTTGGCTTTCACAGCATTATTCAGGGGTAAGCTTTCTTTAGAGGTAAACTTTCTTCAGAGGTAAATCATGGCGAACTATTCTACCAGTGAATTTCGTTCGGGTCTTAAAGTCATACTTGATGGCGAGCCCTGTTCCATTGTCGAGAACGATATTGTTAAACCGGGCAAGGGACAGGCATTCAACCGGGTGAGATTGCGCAATCTCAGGACTGGCAGGACATGGGAGCGCACCTTCAAGTCTGGTGAGTCGCTGGAGGCTGCGGACGTCATGGACTACGAAATGGAATACCTCTACACCGACGGCGAGTTCTGGCATTTCATGGATCCCGGTAACTACGAGCAGCACCAGGCCGATAAAGCTGCAGTCGGTGACGCAGCAAAATGGCTCAAGGAGCAGGATGTCTATGTCATTACCCTGTACAACGGCGCACCATTGACGGTTACGCCGCCCAATTTTGTCGAGCTGGAAGTTGTTGAAACCGACCCCGGTGTGCGTGGCGATACCGCCTCGGGGGGCAGCAAGCCCGCGCAACTGAGTACCGGGGCTACGGTTAAAGTGCCGCTGTTTCTGGAGCAGGGCGAAACTATCCGGGTTGACACCCGCAGCGGTGAATACGTTGGTCGGGTCAAGGCCGGCTGACATTCCCTGTGTCTGATGAAAGGCCGGTGTCTGCTGATTGGCGTCCGGGCGCCGACTTCGACGTGCTGCGCTTGCGCGCTGGACTATTGCAGCAAATCCGGCATTTTTTTGACTGCCTCGGCGTGCTTGAGGTAGACACCCCCTGTCTGCTTCGCGCCACTGCCAGCGATGTCCACCTGGCCAGTTTTGTATTGACTGGCGCCGAAACCGGCGCGGAGCCACGATTCTTGCAGACCTCGCCGGAATTCGCCATGAAACGCATGCTGGCGGCGGGTAGCGGGCCCATCTACCAGCTCTGCAAATGTTTCCGCCACGGTGAATCCAGCCCCCGGCACAATCCTGAATTTACCATGCTGGAGTGGTATCGTCCGGGTTTCGATCTGGCTGCGTTAATGGCGGAAGTGAGCGCCCTGGTGGAGCAGCTGTTAGGTATTCAGGACTTCCGGCAGCTAGCTTACGGTGAGCTGTTCCAGCAGTTTGTCGGTGTCAATCCCCATCGCGTCAGCACCGCGGAATTGGCGCGGGTCGCCCGGGGGCGGTTGGATATCCAGGCGCAACAGATGAGCAGAACCGACTGGCTCGATCTGCTGATGTCCCATCTGGTCGAGCCCGAGTTGTCGGGGGCGGTGTTTGTCTACGATTTTCCCTGGCAGCAGGCCAGCCTTAGTCGCATCGACAATAACGCCGGCGGCGAGCCAGTGGCGCGCCGCTTCGAGCTGTATATCGACGGTCTTGAAATCGCCAATGGCTATCATGAGCTGCTGGATGCGGGGGAGTTGCAGCGCCGCGCCGGGCTGGATAACACGCAGCGACGCCAGTGTGGTTTACCCGAGATACCGCTGGATCCGCATTTGCTGGCGGCGCACCAATGCGGTTTGCCCCCTTGCGCCGGGGTTGCCGTGGGTTTTGATCGCCTGGTGATGTTGAAAAGTGGCGCCGCCAGACTCGACCAGGTACTGGCATTCTCCGATTCCCGAATCTAGCCTGCCGGTTTAGGCCGCATTTGTGATGCGAGCGAGTGCCTGGCCCATGCGCACGGTACTGCCTGGGGTCAGTGCTT